>NZ_JSYF01000058.1:0-16061 GCF_054824225.1 Pontibacter sp. HJ8 | reverse complement strand
TCTTACCCGGATTCAGAATCCCGTGCGGATCGAAGAGCTGCTTGATGCCCCGCATCAGGTATAGCTGCACCTCATTCAGGGCTATACCGATGTAAGGCCGCTGCACCAGCCCGATGCCGTGCTCGCCCGAGATCGTGCCGCCAAGTGACACGCAAAGCCGGAAGATTTCCT
The DNA here is from genome assembly GCF_054824225.1 of Pontibacter sp. HJ8. Classification (NCBI taxonomy): domain Bacteria; kingdom Pseudomonadati; phylum Bacteroidota; class Cytophagia; order Cytophagales; family Hymenobacteraceae; genus Pontibacter; species Pontibacter sp. HJ8. The sequence goes on along the minus strand of NZ_JSYF01000058.1, from coordinate 15,890 downwards.
TTATACCTTCCGGGAGCTTGTTGTTCCAGTCCTCATCCGACATATCGCCCTTCACGATGTTGATGTGCAGGTTGCCGTCGCCGGCATGCCCGTAGCAGACCGATTTGAAATTGTAGCGTTCCCCTATCTCTTTTACGCCCCGCAACAGCACAGGCAGTTCGGCACGGGGTACGACTGTATCTTCTTCTTTGTAGATGGAGTTGCTTTTCACGGCATGGCCCACACTCCGGCGCATACGCCACAGGTCTTCCTTCTGCTTTTCGGTATCAGCTACCAGAATTTCACCTACATCAAAGGTTTCCAGCACCTCGTATACCCGCTCCGCGTCTTTGTAGAGCAGGTCCAGGTCATTGCCGTCCAGCTCGATGAGCAGGTGGGCCCGCTCGTCCTCGGCCATGGTCATACCCAGTCCCAGGTAGCGGCTGGCCCACTCAATGGCTTCGCGCTCCATGAACTCCAGTGCCGAGGGCACTATACCTGCGATAAAGATTTTGGAAACGGCCGCACAGGCTTCCTCTTCTTTCCGGAAAGGCACCAGCATCACCAGGTTCTGGGGCGGGTAGGGTATCAGCCGGAACACGATCTGCGTAATTATCCCCAGGGTACCTTCGCTGCCTACGAGCAGCTGCGTCAGGTTATAGCCGGTGGCATTCTTCAGCACATTGGCCCCGGTCCAGGTGATTTCACCGGTGGGCAATACGACCTGCATATTGAGTACATAGTCTTTGGTAACGCCATACTTCACCGCCCTGGGTCCCCCGGATGACTCGCTCAGGTTGCCGCCCAGAAAGCAGCTGCCGCGGCTCGAGGGATCGGGCGGATAGTGCAGGCCGCGCGCAATCACGGCCTCCTGAAACACCTGGGTAATCACCCCGGGCTCTACGGTTGCCTGCAGGTTCTGTTCGTCTATACTGATGATCCTGTTCAGCCGCTCTGTCGAGAGCACCACCCCGCCATGCACTGCCAGGGCGCCGCCGCTCAGGCCGGTGCCTGCCCCGCGGGGTGTCACCGGAATATAATTTTCATGGCATAGCTGCATAATACGACTGATTTCTTCAGCGTTAGCAGGTATGAGTACCACTTCAGGTAGGTAACGCAGGTCTTCTGTTTCGTCGTGCGTATAGGCCTGCATGCCATCGGCAGTGGGTAGCAGCATGTGCTCCTTGCCGACGATAGCAGCCAGAGCTTCGGTCAGCTCGGAAGTAATTGTATTAAATTTCATTTTCAAAAAGGGAGGGTTATCCTTAATTTAGCAAACTCTACTGATTTGTTTCACCTTGTGCTAAAGTAACGCTTTGAGAACTTTTTTTACTACTTCCTTCTTATTTATCTTTCTTATTCTGCTGATGGTTTCGTGTCAGTCCTCTCAGCCGACCTTCAGCAAGCGTGGTGAAACATACAAGTCTGCCAGAGAAATAGCAGAAGAAAAGCGGCTGGCACGCAAATCAGGCCGTATGGCTGAGCGGCGTCGCACAAAAGGCAAGCCCCTTGCTTCCAAAGACCGCACTAGCCGCACCAAGGTCTATAACCCGCGACGGGTAGACGAAGACGTGGCCACTGTGATCGAAACGGCCCGCTCCTTTACCGGAACTCCTTACCGATGGGGCGGCACTACCCGCGTAGGTATGGATTGTTCGGGCCTGTTGTGCACCTCTTTTGAGAGCATAGACGTCAAATTGCCCCGGACTTCCGAAGAACAGAGCCGCTACGGCAAAGATGTAAGAGTAAAAGATCTCAAAGAAGGTGATCTGGTATTTTTTGGTGCCAATAGAAACAGCCGCGAAATTACCCACGTGGGTATGGTGACAGAGGTGATCAGCGACAATGATGTGAAATTCATACACGCTTCCACCAGCCTGGGAGTCATCGAAAACAACTTTTTTGCAGAGCATTATCAGAAGATTTTCATCAAGGCGGTCAGGCCATTTTCAGAGTAAGCTGGCCTTGCCTATACCTTAGGGGCCATTCGCAAATCAAATTTCACACCCAAACAACACATAAATACCTAACAACTACGTACTTATAAGAAATCGGATTTTTTCAACCTAACTTATAAGTATTATGAGGACTATCTACAAAAAGCTATTTCTTTTCTTGCTGTTGCTGCTTTCGGGCCAGCTTGCCTGGGCGCAGGGAGCTACGACTGCTGCCATGAGTGGTACAGTAAGAGATCAGAGTGGCACAGCACTTCCCGGCGCCACCGTAATAGCCGTGCATACCCCCACCAACACGCAATATGTAGCAGGCACCGATGCAGAAGGCCGCTTCAATATTCTGAATATGCGTGTCGGTGGTCCCTATACCGTCCGGACTTCTTATGTGGGTTTCCAGGAACAGGTCATGGAGAACATCACCCTCAGCCTGGGACAGACCGCCCGCGTGGACCTGGTCATATTGGAAAGCACACAACAATTGGGCGAGGTACAGATCATAGGACAACGGAGCGATATTTTCAACCAGGAGCGCACAGGGGCCGCTACCAACGTGTCGCGGGAGCAACTCGAGCGGCTGCCCACACTCAGCCGCAGCCTGCAGGACTTCACCCGCCTCACTCCCCAGGCCTCCGGCAATTCCATCGCAGGCTCCAACAACCGCTACAACAACATCACCATCGACGGGGCCGTGAACAACGACGTGTTTGGCCTCTCGGGTAGCGGCACACCAGGCGGCCAGGCGGGCACGCAGCCCATCTCGCTGGACGCCATCCAGGAAATACAGGTGGTCGTGGCGCCCTATGATGTTACGCAGGGCAACTTTACCGGCGGTGGCATCAATGCCGTAACCCGCAGTGGCACCAACGAATTTTCAGGCTCGGTGTATGGCTTCGGCCGGACCGAGAAAACCATCGGAAAAGCCGTAGAAGGTCCCCGCGTGCGGGCCGATGAGTTCAGCAACTACCAGTATGGCGCACGTCTTGGCGGGCCCATCATCCAGGACAAGCTGTTCTTCTTCTTCAACTACGATGCCACTCGCATCACGGAGCCGGTACGCTTTGCGCCGGGCTCGGCCGAATCGCAGATCCCCCTCTCCGCTGCCCAGCAACTCGCAGACTTCGTGCGCAGCACCTACGGCTATGACGTGGGTACCTTCGGAAACTTTGACAGGGAGACGCAGAGCGACAAATACTTTGCACGCCTGGACTGGAACATCACCAACGATCACCAGCTTACCCTGCGCCACAACATCGTGGACGCCGTGCAGGACGATTTCACCAGAAACCGCAACTTCGTGCGGCTCGGCAACAATGCCTATGTATTCAACAGCCTCACCCACAGCACTGTGGCGGAACTAAACAGCCGGATAAGCAATGATATAGCCAACAAGCTCATCCTGGGCTACTCCCGCATCCGGGAGAGCCGCGACACGCCTGGCGCCCTTTTCCCTCAGGTCACCATCGCTGACCCGGTGGGCACGCTGGAGTTCGGCTCTCAGCGCTCTTCCACCGCCAACGAGCTGGACCAGGATATCTTTGAGTTCACAGACAACCTCACCTATACCATCGGGTCCCACAACCTGACCTTCGGTACCCACAACGAGTTCTTCAAATTCAGGAACCTGTTCATCAACAACCTGAACGGCCGCTGGGACTTCAACTCCCTCGAAGACTTCTACAACAACCGCCCGAACCGCGTCCGGGCCTCGTATTCGCTGACAGAAGACCCGCGGCCGGCAGCAGAGTTCAACGCCGCCCAGCTAGGCTTCTATGCACAGGACGAGTATAATTTCTCGGAGCAGCTGCGGGTTACGCTGGGGCTGCGGCTCGATGTGCCCGCCTTCCCGGACCAGCCGGCCCGCAACACCCAACTGGAGTCTGACTTTGCCGAAATCAACTCCGGGTTGCGGACAGACAGGACCCCGGGAGGACAGCTGATGTGGGCGCCGCGGCTGGGCTTTAACTATACCCCTACCGAAGACCGCTCGTTCCAGATACGAGGCGGTACAGGTATATTTACCGGGCGTGTGCCATTCGTGTGGTTATCCAACCAGTTTGTGAACACCGGTACGGTACTGGGCACAGTTGACCAGCGCACCCCACCCACCTTTGTGGCCGACCCCAATAATCAACGAAACGCAGGCACGCCGGTGCAGACGGTAGAAGTGAACGTGATCGGCGACGACTTCAAGCTGCCCCAGGTATGGCGAAGCAACCTGGCCCTGGACTATACCTTGCCCGGGGAAATAATCGCGACCGTGGAAGGCATCTACTCCAAGACCCTGAACGATGTGGTCTACCGGGACCTCAACCTGGTGGCACCCGAAGGGCAGCTGCCCGGCCCGGACAATCGAAACTTCTTCCCGGCGCAGCGTCGTAGGAACCCGTCCTACACCAACGTAATTCTGCTGGATAACACCGACGAAGGCTCCCGCTACAGCATCACCGGTCAGCTCCGCAAAGATTTCGTGAATGGGTTAAATACTACCATAGCCTATACCTACGGCAAGTCCAAGGACGTGAATAGCGGAACCAGCTCTACCGCCCTCTCCAATTACGAGTTCAACCAGATCGTCAACGACCCGAACAACCCCGAGCTGAGCTACTCCCGCTTCGACATCCGTCACCGGATCATCGGTTCAGGGGGCTATACCTTCCGCTATGCCAACAATTTTGCAACGGGCATTTCCCTCTTCTACCAGGGACAATCAGGCGCTCCTTTTACATACCTCTATGCGCAGGACCTCAATGGCGACGGCAACTTTGGCAATGATTTGTTGTACGTGCCCCGTAACAGGGATGAAATCCTGCTTGTGCCCCTCACGGTGAGTGGCACCCTCTATTCACCGGATGAACAGTGGGCGGCACTGGACGCCTTCATCAGCGACGACGACTACTTGGATGAGCGCCGCGGCGAGTATGCCGAGCGCAACGGCGCCCGCATGCCATGGACGCACCAATGGGACCTGCGCCTTTTCCAGGACTTCTATATCACCGCAGGAGAGACCCGCCACACGCTCCAGATTACGTTTGATGTGTTCAATGTGGGCAACCTGCTGAACAGGGACTGGGGCCGTCAGTATTTCGTAACCAACAATGCCAATGAAATAGTACGTTATGCCGGCAGGGATGCCGCTACAGGCCAGCCGACCTTTACCTTTAACCCCAACAACAGGGCCTACAACATTGCACCTTTTGACTCCAGGTGGCAGGGACAGCTCGGGGTACGCTACCTCTTTAATTAAAAGCACCGATAGCTCAAAAAAGAAAGGCGGGACATGCATGTCCCGCCTTTCTTTTTGCTCCGTGTTCGAACACTGGAGGCGCTTAAATATACTACATTTTTTTGATGGCAGAGCGCGAATAACACATGATAAATTATTAATAATAAATTAACCTCTAAGTAGTTGCATTTCGAGGATTTGCCTCTAATTTTGCGGACAAAAAATCAATCAATCTTTTTATGAAAAACTTATTACTCTCAACACTTCTCATGTTGCTGTGTATGGCAGGTTTGCATGCGCAGGTAACAACGAGTAGCGTTAGTGGATCCGTAAAGGATTCAAAAGGTGAAGCTCTTATTGGCGCGACCGTCAGAGCAACTCACCAGCCTTCAGGAACCGTGTACGGTTCCACCACCAACACTGAGGGACAGTTCAACATTGCGAACATGCGTGTTGGGGGTCCTTACGTAGTTGAAGTGAGCTACATCGGTTTCCAGCCTAAGGCCATCGATGGAATCACTTTACAACTCGGCCGCCCTTACAACCTGAACGCTACTCTTTCAGAGGCTGGAAGCGAGCTACAGGAAGTAGTAGTAAGCGCCGATCGCTCTTCGGTATTCAATGCTTCTAAAACTGGTGCCGCTACAAACGTAGGCACACAGCAGCTCGAAGCATTGCCAACTATCTCCAGAAGTTTGACAGACTTCACCCGTCTGACACCACAGGCAAACGGCAATGGCTTTGCTGGTCGTGACGGACGTTTCAACAACGTTCAGATTGACGGTGCGAACTTCAACAACGCTTTCGGTCTGAGCTCAAGCGCTCTTCCTGGCGGCAACTCGCAGCCCATCTCCCTGGACGCAATTGAAGAAGTTCAGGTAAACATCGCTCCTTATGATGTTCGTCAGTCAGGTTTTACAGGTGCTGGCGTAAACGCAGTAACCCGTAGCGGTACAAACAAATTCTCTGGTTCTGCTTATACTTTCTACCGTAACCAGGATATGATCGGTACTAAAGTTAGCGGCAATGAGCTTCCTGCGCAGTCAGACAACAAAAGCCTTACCTACGGTGCACGTCTGGGTGGGCCGATCATCAAGAACAAATTGTTCTTCTTCGCCAACTACGAGCACGAGAAAGAAACCTTCCCTGGCATTACCTGGCTGGCTTCACGTCCAGGTCTGACCGGCCCGAACGTTTCCAGAACTACAGCATCTGATTTGGAAAGAGTGCGTGAACACCTGATCAACAACTACAGCTATAACCCAGGCGCGTATGAAAATTACGCCAATGAGTTCGCCAACGAGAGCAACAAGTTCCTGGTTCGTTTAGACTGGAACATCAGCGACATGCACAAGTTCACCATCCGCTACAACCAGGTAGTTGGTACCAGCGACCAGGTGATCAACGGCAACTCAGGTCCTAACCCGCGTTCTTCTTCAAACCGTGTGAGCTCTAACTCACTGGCTTTCGAGAAATCGAACTACGGATTTGAGAACTCAGTACGTTCCCTGACAGCTGAATTGAACAGCTCGTTCACGTCCAGACTTTCAAACCAGTTCCTGGCTACCTACAGCCGTATTCAGGACACCCGTACTGCTCCAGGCGAAGATTTCCCGCTTGTTGACATCTGGGAAGGTGGCGACCAGTACATGAGCTTTGGTACTGAGCCTTTCACAAAGGGTAACGACGTAATCAACAACAACTACTCCTTCATCAACAACCTCACTTACCTAGCAGGCAAGCATACATTAACTGGTGGCGCTAGCTTCGAGTTACTGAAGTTCGGTAACAGCTACCAGCGTTTTGCAACCTCTTACTACCGTTATGCTTCTGTTGATGATTTCATTAACAACGCGAAACCAACTTCTTATGCGGTAACTTACCCTTATGAGGGTCAGGACCCATATGCCCGCGTGAACTTCGCCACAGCAGGTCTTTACCTGCAGGACAGAATCGCTGTGAACAGCCAACTGGATGTTACTGCCGGTATCCGTGCTGAACTTCCACTTTACCTGAACGACCTTACGGCCAACCAGGCAATTGATAACCTGGTGCTGCTTGATCCGGACGGAAACGAAGTAAAATACTCTAGCGGAACCTGGCCTAAATCAAAAGTATTGTTGTCTCCAAGAGTCGGCTTTAACTATGATGTAATGGGTGATGGTTCGCTGCAACTGCGTGGTGGTACCGGTATCTTCTCTGGCCGTATTCCATTTGTATGGTTAACGAATATGCCAACTAACGCCGGTGTACTTCAAAATACATTGGAGCCTGTTCCGTCAAAAGCACTGGATGGTATCCGATTCAATCCTGACCCAATGCACTGGGTAAACAACGGACCTTCTGATATCTTCATCAAATCCCCTAAAGCCGGTGCTCCGGGTAGCTTTGCCCTGGTTGACAAAAACTTCAAAATGCCACAGGTATGGAGAAGCAGCTTAGGTGCTGATTACACGATCCCTGGTACGCCACTGGTGGCCACTACTGACCTTCTTTACACCAAAGACTTACAGGGTGTTTATCAGTTCAACGCCAACAGAAAGGCAGCTACCAAGCAGCTGAACAACTCAGGCGACGACCGTGACTTCTGGGGTGGCAAAAACAATGCAGTTTATAACCCTGCAACAGGCGACGCGATTGTACTGACAAATACAACCAAAGGTCAGTCTTTCTCAGCTACAGCTGGTCTGTCACTTCCTTCCAGAAATGGTCTGTTTGGCTCCGTATTCTATACCTATACTTCTGCTAAAGACATTACTGGTAACCCAGGTTCTAACGCTGGTTCTGCGTGGTCTAACAACTACTCTATCAACGATCCGAACGAACTGCTGATGGGCCTTTCTCAGTTTGCAGTTCCTCACCGTGTGGTTGCGAACCTGTCTTACCGTCTGGAGTATGCGAACCACCTGGCAACTACATTCTCTTTATTCTATGAAGGTACTAACCCAGGTCGTTTCGCTTATACCTACAACGGCGACATCAACCAGGACGGTGTGAGCAATGACCTGCTTTACATCCCAAGCTCTTCAGCTGAAGTAAACTTTGTTGACATCACAGACAGCAAGACCAAGGAAGTGATTTTCTCTGCTCAGCAGCAGCGTGAAGCATTCGACAAGTTCATTAGCAGCGACAAATACCTGAGCGACAGCAGAGGTGGTTATGTTGAGCGTAACAACGGTTTGCTGCCATGGTTGAACAGATTCGACGCCAGATTACTGCAGGACATTTTCACTAACATTGGTGAGAACCGCAACACACTACAGTTTAGCTTTGACGTGAAGAACATCGGTAACCTGATCAGCTCTGACTGGGGCGTTTACAAAGAGCTGAACAGTGGTTCTTCTTTCAACTACGCGCTGCTGAGAGTTAACAGCGTGTCAGCAGAAGGTGTACCAACTTTCAACATGATCACTGTGAAAGACAACGCTGGTAGCACAGTATTGCCAACGTCAGCTTTCCGTGACCGTTTTAACACAACCAACACCTGGAGCATGCAGGTTGGTCTTCGTTATATCTTTAACTAAGAGCAACTTACTATACCTTGAAAAGGCGGGACAAATGTCCCGCCTTTTTTATTTTCAAAAACTCCGTCTTCTGTTTTTGGATATTGGAAATTTGTTCTAATTTTGTGCCAGTCAAACGGGGGATTAGCTCAGCTGGCTAGAGCGCTTGCATGGCATGCAAGAGGTCATCGGTTCGACTCCGATATTCTCCACTAATGATCAGGCCTTTATGAAGTAATATTCATAAAGGCCTTTTTTGTGCGTACAATTTGCCTGCATAGATTTCCTTATGCCTCGGCGTCTGCTCCTTTGCTGTCCCAGACTGAACATCCTCCTGCAAGAAAAGATTTATACCTATAGCACTAGCGGCACTAGTGGCATAAATTCCAGTACTTTTCCTTGATATATTTAAATATTATTATAGCTTGCAATTATATCTCATAAGCCAGAGTAAGATATACTAGAAGGAAAAAAGACATGCCTATAGTGCCTCTTACAGCCAATCGGCAAATTGAGAAAGCCTGAAAGGAGCTTGGAACGGCATTTGTTCTTCTGACTTCTACCGATATAATCTAATTTACCCATACAAGCCCAAGTAATGGAAATTAAACTTCACTTGCAGGCAGTCTTTCAAAATGACTACGTCAAAGTAGAAATAGATAGCGCTCACGGACTTATCTATGTAGAGTGGTTACAACATCCGGACAGCCAGGCCTTGCGGGAAGGGTTTCTTAAGCTCGCCGACATTGTGTTGGCAAGCAAAAGCAAGTATTGGCTGAGCGATGCAAAGGCCATACATTACCTGGAATTTGCAGACCAGAACTGGCTGATAAGCGAAATGGCTCCAGTTTTAAAGAAAAGTCAGCTGGTTAAGTTTGCCCGCCTTACTACTCAGGAAGGCATGCTGATGATGGATGTAGCACGGCTGTATGAAATGGTGGGGAAGCTAACAGCACTGGGTATTACAACCCAACTAGAAATGTTCACCAGTAAGGAAGCCGCACTGGAATGGCTTCTGTCCTGACTGCTTCAGAAAATCACTACAGGCATACATACAACTCTCCGGAAAGTGCTTAAAATTTACAGTCTCCCTAGGAGATCACAAGGTTGTTCTCCATACGTGCCTCTCTGTGAATACGCTTTTGGGTAGGTAGACATCCCGGCACAGCAGGATAAACGACCAGCTTTTGGTCAAATAAAAAAACCCATCAGCTAGGACGGGTTTTGTTTGGGGTGTAAGACAGGCCGGATTCGAACCGGCGACCTTTACCATGTCAAGGTAACGCTCTAACCAACTGAGCTACTATCTTATAGTTAATGCGTCTGATTCCGCCATTATCCAGAGAACAAAGATACTAATTCTGTCATTAGTTACTATGCCCAATCGACGAAAAATGCTACCTCTAGCGGAACGGTCTTTTCTCCTTCTACTATCACTTTAGTTTTTATAAAACATATATTCGTAAAAGCCCCCACACTGACTCGCGCAACTTCCTTAGAGCCAGAAAGTAAGATAATTTATCCACAGGGGTCGAATATATGAAACATATTCGCTAAGCTATAAATTGTATTCTTTTTGTCCACTTATTAAAAAATATACATACGTATAGCCATCTATAACCCTATATAGCTATACCTTATGAAACACTTTTTACTCTTAGCATTTATAATTTTACCTTTCACTTCCTTCGCTCAGCTTACACCTGTTTTAGATAAAAAAACGGGCCAGATCACCTTCACTGACGTGGTAGATGTCAAAGGCATACCTCAAACGGAGCTATACAACCGGATAAAAACGTTTTATGGCACAGGCACTTCTTCTAAAGAACAAATACAACTTACCGATGGAGCGGCCGGCAATATGGTGGGCAAAGCTTTTATGGATGTCATCATCAATGACGGCATCACAACAGAGAAGCAACGCCTTTGGTACACGATCCTGGTGGAACTGCACGACGCTAAGTTCCGCTACGTGTTGAAAGAGCTCAGTTTGCAGCGCTACTGCATTCCGGCAAAACAGATTGCGTGCGAGGAACAGACAAAGCCGGTAGCAGTGGAGGACCTTCTGAAGCTGACTGCCAGGTCCGCTAAGAAAAGCCCGGCAAAGGCTTATTCCCTGGAAAGTCAACTGGGTAAAGCTGCTTCCAACCTGGTTACTTCGCTTACTAAAAGTGCCCTTACAGAGCGCCACATAGCCGGCCTCAGCCCCGAGTAAAATTTTCCGGGCAAGCCCCCATCCGGTGATCTATACCGGATGGGGGCTTTTTCTTTCGGCACAATAGCCACTGATTTGGCAATACTGCCATACCTTAACCGCACCCTTTCCAGCCCATTTTCCGGTCACCAGCTCGCTCAGGTTTCTCTGCCCATAGGTATAGATTCCGGGAACATGCCCCACCTCTAGCCGTACCTTATAAGACGTGATCACTAAAAAAGGAGGACATATGGCATTTAACTTTGAGGACAACAAGAAGGATGCGATTGTGCTGTTGCAGTCAGTGGCACAAGAGCTCAACACCGATGACATGAACAAGGCCGGCCGCATTTTCAGGGCTGTGCTGCAATCCATACGGGACAGGTTGCCGGTCATTGATGCAGTGCAGTTTGCGGCTCAGCTGCCTATCTTCTGGAAAGGCATTTACTTTGACCAGTATGATCCGGAGAAGGTGCCCGTCAGAATCCGGGATGCCCAGGAGTGGCTGAATTACATCCGGAACAAGAATGCATTTGCTGCCAACAACGATTTTCAGCAGGACGAAGAAATAGCGGCTGCCTTCAAAGGTGTCTTTCAGGCCCTTCAAAACCAGATAACGGACGGGCAGCTGCAAAAAGTAAAAGAATCTCTGGACGAGGAGATACAGGAGTTACTGGAAGCATAAAAAAAATATTCTCTTGCTGCCCGACAGGTATAGCAGGCAGCAAGAGAATATACCAGTATCTTTATTTATTATACAAATAGTCCCTCTACAGACAAATAACGCTCGCCTGTATCGTAGCAGAATGTCAGCACCCGGGCTCCTTCTTCTATCTCCTCATCCAGTTTCTGCTGCACGGCTGCCAGCGAAGCCCCGGACGAAACACCGACAAAGATCCCTTCCTCCATTGCTGCCCTCCTGGCAAAATCAAACGCGTCGTCCGGGCTGACCTGCACCACGCCATCCAGCACAGTGGTATCCATGATGCTCGGAATAAATCCTGCGCCTACTCCCTGTATCGGGTGCGGTCCGGGTTGCCCGCCGCTCAGCACCGGCGAACCGGTTGGTTCAACTGCGTATACCTTCAGGTTCGGAAAACGCTGCTTGAGCACTTTGGATACGCCTGTAATATGCCCGCCCGTTCCTACACCTGTGATGAGGTAATCAAACCCTTCCGGAAAATCATTCAGGATTTCCTGGGCTGTGGCTTCCATGTGGATTCTTGTGTTGGCTTCATTATCGAACTGCATGGGCATCCAGGCATGTTCGTGCTCTTCCAGCAATTCGCGGGCGCGCTCTATGGCGCCTTTCATTCCCTTCTCTCGCGGTGTCAGTTCCAGCTTGGCACCATAAGCTGCCATCAGGCGGCGGCGCTCGATCGACATCGACTCCGGCATAACCAAGATCAGGCGATAACCCTTGACAGCAGCCACCATCGCCAGGCCTACGCCCGTGTTGCCCGAGGTTGGCTCTACGATCACACTTTCTTTTTTCAGGATGCCTTTGTTCTCAGCATCTTCGATCATAGACAGTGCGATCCGGTCCTTTATACTCCCGCCGGGGTTAGCCCGCTCCAGCTTCATCCATACCTCTACTTTCTTTTGAAATAGTTTGTTGATGCGTACGAGCGGCGTGTTACCTATTGTTTCGAGAATGTTATTGGCTTTCATTCGTATGTATAGCTTTAGATTGAAAAATTCAGTACATCGGCCGGGTCGTTGTAATAGCTGACCTTGATCTGCGGCCAGTGGTAAACCCGGGCATAAGGCGGCACGCTTTCTGTCAGCCAGACGTTACCGCCGATGATGCTGTGCCTGCCTACTACCGTGTTGCCGCCCAGTATGGTAGCCCCTGCATAAATCACGACCTGGTCTTCAATGGTCGGATGGCGTTTGATGTTGGCCATGACCTTGTCTACACTCAGGGCTCCCAGGGTTACCCCCTGGTATACCTTCACGTCATCGCCGATAATCGTTGTCTGGCCGATGACCACGCCTGTACCATGATCAATGCAAAAGCGGGCCCCGATACGAGCGCCCGGATGAATGTCTATACCTGTTTTGCCATGGGCATAAGCAGACAGCACCCGGGGCAGCAGCGGCACGTCGAGTTTGTAAAACTGATGCGCCAGCCGGTACACAGCCACTGCAAAAAATCCAGGGTAGGTACGGATCACTTCGTCGACGTTGACAGCAGCCGGATCGCCTGCTTCGATAGCGGCGGCATCGGCATTCATCTCTTTCTGCAAGCGCGGCAAGGCATCAAAAAAAGCAGCGGCAATCACTTCGGGTTTATCCGGGAGTCGCTCCTGTATGCGGACCAGAATGTGCTCCAGATCGGCCCGCAGCAACATCAGATAGGCTTCTACCTCGGATCGCGATGCAAAGGAACGCTCCGATAAAGAAGGAAAAAGCAGCTGCAGCAGCCCATCCAGAAAAGCACAACTCATCGAATGGGGTACCACATGCTGCAACTGCTGGTGCACCTTTGTCAAATGCGCCACAAAATCCTGATTTACTCCTTTCATCGTGTTACAGGAACAACTGATCTTAGTTTAAGTTTTAAAACAAAAGAGGGAGATCAGGCGCCTCCCTCTATTTTTGCTATACGTTCTAAAATATTTCAACGTACAAAAACACCTGAAATTATATCCTGCGCCTTCTTCCCTGGCTGGCCCGGATGCCTACACCGCTAACCACGAGGGGAAAGCAGTAGCCAGACTGACCACTCCGATTCCAGGCTATACCTGCATAAAAAAGGGCTTTCTTTTCAAGAAAGCCCTTTTCATTCCCAGCTACTCGCTATATCTAATCACAATGCCCCGGGCCAATTTTGCCTTCGTTGTAGTCAGCCAGTACAGCGGCCATAGCAGTTGCCTTTGCATGCAGGTCTTTGTTACCCTTCACGTCTTGCGGGCTATACTTAGAGAAGAACTCGGATGCCTGCGTGAAAGCGTTCCATACCTTCTCATCATCCGCTGCCGACAGGGCTGCACCGGCTGCCTTGTTCAGCTCAGCAGCAATGAACTGATGGGCCAGTATATAATAGGCGTTTCCTTTCGGAGCTTCCTGCAGCACCTGCAGATAGTTCATACCTGATAGGTAGAACGTCTTGTTGATGTAGGCGTCCCAGGTGCTGTCATACTTCTTGCTGCCCTTTTCTGCGTGCGTTTTCCAGTACCCTTGCGTGCGTGTGCAGCTTACGCCCGGCGTGGAAGGGGTTTCAGTTTCCCGGCAGAACTCGATGTTATCGATGCCTCCGGAGCCAGCCGGATTATTGTCCAGCATACCATCCAGGTATACCCGGACCTTCCATACACCACCGATGCCATTGCTTCCGTTGAACGTAACTTTTCCGATGCCGCCTTCGCCTGTCACAGGTATAGCCATGCTATGCACAGGCTTTCCATCCTGACCTAACAGCTCTATTTTGGAAGGGCTCTCATACGAATCGATGTCGATCACGTCCAGGGATTTAATATTCACGGGTGCGGCTGCAGCAAAATCCACTTCGATCGTTCCTCCCCAGGGGTTAGTGGTTATGAATTCCTCTCCCGGTGCTACCGCATCAGACTCTTTGTACTTATTGATGATCAGCACATTGCCCAGCGTAGTAGATTTCATGTCATGCTCGGTCGTGGTACCGGTATGCTGCAGCATGGCATAGTTGCGATCCGTCACGATCGTACCGTCCTTCGCCCGCATAATGGATTTGACACCAATCATGTGTCCGCCGGTGCTTTGCACCTGCGTTAAGAAACCGGGCGCATAGTTTTCGAAGGAGATCTTGTCACAGGTACCTGTGGTCGCCTGAAGTGCCATGCTTTCATTCAGCAGCACATCTTCTTCTTTCTCGCATCCAAACAGGATCGCAGCACTTAAGCTTAAGGTGAGAGCTCTTAATAAAGTTTTTTTCATGTTGTTTTATCTTAGAATTTGGACAATAAGGATCCGGCTACTGGCAGATCAAGCCAGATACAGGACGTTTTAAAGATGTAAAAATGGTAAACATACCTAGCGGCAGCCGGGACGGCGCTACTAGAATCGCAGGAAGGAAGCACCCAATAGTACTATTTTACCAGTACTACAGCTGCATTGCCTGCTTGGGCTTTTATACTATAATCAAGAAAAAAAGTATTCAAAAAATGAAAATTTATTTTTTGAATACTGCCGCACTTAGTCCAACCTAACCCGGCAGTCAGCACCAAAACCGCTTAAAAACAAGTCAGCCCTTGCATTTCAGTAAACTGAAGCACAAGGGCTGACTTACAAAATAATCCTATACTTAAAAATCTACCTCTGCAAAAAGGCAATATATTTATTCAATTTGAAATAGGGAACAAATCCTAATTACGGCAAAACTCGATCACATCGATAGCGCCGTTACCTGAATTGTTTTTGCCGGTAAAGGAAACCACCAGCTTGTTGACACCCGGCGTATCGATCCGGAGGCGGGTGGCGCCATTCGCTCCTGTAACCGGCAATGGCATTGTCTTGAGGAGCTTACCCGACTGGTCATAGAGTTCTACAGTAGAGCCTGCTTCATCTTCCTCGATGTCCAGTACGTGTATACCTTTCAGCGTAATGCTGCCCATGGCCGAAAAGTCCATCTCGATACGGCCACCGTTCCTGTACTTGTCTGCTTCAGGGGTATCACCCTTGCTGACCAGCAGCACTCTGCCCATTGGACGCATGGCCTCTTTGTTAGGCGTTCTGAAATCCTGCAGCTTGCCGGTTGGGCTGCTGGTATCAAACAGCTTGGCTACGTTTTCGCTTTTGTACTCCCCATTGGGCTGAAGCTGCTGCGCAGAAACGGTAACAGGTGTACCCTGGCTGTATACTTCGGTAATGATATTGTTGGTGTTATAAGAATCTTCTTCAAATTCAATGATCTCACAGCTGGTCGGGTCGGTACCATAAACCCTCATCTGTGAATAAGGCAGCGGCTCTATCAGCTGCACATCCTTCTCCGTTCCCATTGATACAACACCCAGTACTGTCAGCGCAATAAAATTACCGATAAACATCTTTTTATA
>NZ_JSYF01000482.1:0-7820 GCF_054824225.1 Pontibacter sp. HJ8 | reverse complement strand
GGCAGCCCGAATGTAAGCGCCTATATCACCAGTAAACATGCCGTAGTGGGCATTATGCGGGCAGCGGCAGTAGAGGCAGCGCCCCGGAAGATCCGGGTGAACTCGGTGCATCCCTCCCCGGTGGATAACAGGATGATGCGCTCCCTGGAGGAAGGCTTTGCGCCGGGCCAGGCGGAAGCAGCCAAAAAAGAACTGGAGAAAACAATACCGCTGGGCAGGTATGCTGCCCCTGAAGAGATTGCACAACTGGTCTTGTTTCTAGCCAGTGACGAGAGCCGTTTTATGACCGGTACAACCCAGGTCATAGATGGCGGACTCAGTGTTCAGTAAGGAATGCTTCGGACGAATGGCTCCTTGTTGCAGCCGAACTCCCTTAAATGAAAGGTGATAAATTAATATTTGGCGGGTATACCGCCTCACACGAGACAGAAATAAAATGGACGAACAGCAAATACCTAAACATGAGGAGCCGATGCACTTCCTGGTTTTTTCAGCATCGCTAAGAAAAGATTCGCTCAATACGCGACTGGCACAATTGGCAGCTCAGGTTATTGAAGAAAAGGGAGGGAAGGTTGATTTTGCGAACATGCGTGATTTTGATGTTCCTTCCTACGATCAGGATGTGGAGTCAGATGAGGGTCATCCTGCAGGGGCAGAGGAATTCTGCAAGCGGCTTCTGGCAAACGATGCGTTCATCATTTCGTCGCCGGAATACAACGGTTCCATGCCGGGGCTTCTGAAGAATGCGATCGATTGGGTTTCCAGGTTTCGGCCCCAACCTTTCAAAGAGCGCCATGCCTTGCTCATGTCTGCATCTCCCTCCATGGGTGGCGGAAACAAAGGCCTTTGGTCCTTGCGAATGCCCTTGGAACACCTGGGCGCAAGAGTTTATCCCGATATGTTCTCGTTAGCCACAGCGCATAAAGCATTCACAGAAGACAGTACGATTGCAGACAGCACCTTGCAAAAGAGGTTTGAAGATAACCTGGTTGCCTTCAAGGATCTTGTGGAAGCTGCCAAGCATTATCCATGCATCAAAAAAGCTTGGGTTGAATTTTTAGGGGAATACCCGGATCCAGTGACCGAACGGGTGGAATAAAGGAGCAGCTTGATTTAGGATGTACATTCCATCCTGGCACCTGAGACTATAAAATAATAGTGCGAATTAACCCCGCACGCCCATCCCATGTTTTTGCGAAGGAATTTCTGTTTGGTAAGGTATAGCCGGTGTCATTTGAAGTAAATGTCACCGGCTATACCATGTAACCAACTGGTCTTTTGTATTTATTGTAGCTGTCTATAACCGAGCCCTTCCCCGAACTTGAACAAAGCATAGCCATCGTCTGCCTTGTGTCCGGGCAAATCTTCCTTGTTTTTCTCAACAGCCTGCTTAATGACTATACCTACCTTTTATTCAGGTAATCGAGGATAATCTGTACCTGGGTTTTCACCCCGTTCTGCAAGGCGCTTTCATCCACCGTGAATTTGGGATTGTGATTAGCTGCCCCTTCCCCGATGCCAAGCGTCACAAAACTGACCGGAGCTATTTCTTTGTAGTAGGCAAAATCTTCACTGGCTGTCATCATGGGAGCGTCAAAGACTTGTTCCTTTCCCAGAATAGCAGCCGCACTTTTCTGCGCCTGGGCGTTAAGGGCAGCATCGTTTTGTATGGCCGGGTAGGTGGGGATATAATCCAGTTTGTAGGTAGCACCATAGGCCTTGGTGATGTTGTCGATTATTTCCTTTGTTCTGGCTTCAACCAATTTCCTGGTTTCTTCTGAGGTAGTGCGAATGCTGGCAGCCAGTTCAGCCCTATCTGCTATCACATTAAAAGCATCACCAGACTGAAACCTACCAATGGTAACCACCGTCATTTCGCCCGGCTCAACATTTCGGGATACGATAGATTGTAAAGCACTGACAATGGCAGCCCCTACCACAATCGGGTCAATTCCTAAATGGGGCATAGAGCCATGCGATCCTTTGCCGATAATAACCAGGTTAAACATGTCCTGAGCAGTGGAAGCAGCTCCTTCGGGCAAAATACCCACATGGCCGGCAGGGAAATTGGGTAGAACGTGCATTCCAAAAAAGGCATCAACGTCCTTCAAAGCCCCGGATTTGATGATATCAATAGCTCCGCCTGGAGGGGTTTCTTCTGCATGCTGAAAAATGAAGTAGACTGTGCCGTTTATCTGGTCTTTCATTTTAGACAGCGTAGCGGCAGTTCCGAGCAGCATTGCCGTATGGGCGTCGTGACCACAGGAGTGCATTACATTATTCACTTTCGAGCTAATAGGCAAGCCGGTTTCTTCCTGCATTGGCAAGGCATCCATGTCTGCCCGGAAGGCTACGGTCTTGCCAGCCTTGCCGCCTTTTAGCACACCAATAACGCTAGTTTTAGCGGGTCTGATGACCTCGATGTTAGGCAAGGACTTCAGAACTTCTTCCACATATTTGCTGGTTTGCTCTTCCTGAAAAGACAGTTCGGGGTTTTGGTGGATATGCTGTCGCCATTTAATGACATCTTCAGCCGGTATATTTTTTACCCAGGCGGCATTCGGACTATTTTTGCTAGTCTTTTTACTTTGCTTTGTTTGCGCACTGAGTGCACCACTCAGTAAAACGGCGAGTAAAAGCGGTAATATTTTTTTCATACTGGTTGATATTTAGGCACAAATCTGCTGTTTCTGAATGCGGTGAGCTTTTGTAAGAATTCGCTGCTAATAGGCTCCTGTATAGCCAACGGGGAGGGGATTCTGCTCGTGTTACTACCAATTTCGAACGAATTGAGTGCTGTTACTTAGGGGAATAGAAACAGTAGAATCAGTCAGACAAGCAAGTCCATTTTGGCTGCCTGTGCAATTAGAGGTAGTGTAGGAACGCGGAACGCAATGAATTTACCTTTTGGTTTTACGTCATGGAGTCGCAATAGTGACCGAAGGGCATAAAAAAACCTATCAGCGAGAGCAGATAGGCTTCCGAATAGACTTAATATTTTTATTAGCTAACTGTAATAACTTTACCTGACTCACAGGGCATTTCTGTTTTTCTTTGTCTTTAGCTGAGGCAGAGAAGGTCAGGTATGTTATTGAACAGGAATCCGGTTCCGAAACCAGGAAAAGGATTTTACCTGTTCAGGAACCGGTAGAAAAGCATGCCGCCTGCTGCATAGAGCACCGCGTCTATCCAGTCTCCGGTATAGCGGGGCATGAACCTGGGAAAGAAAACTTCAAAGGCCAACGCGAAATACAGCACCGCAAATGCCACTTGATACCTGGAGAGACGCAGCTGGGTTCCGTAAAAGAACCGCAACACAAACAAGCTAGCTGTGAGCACCAGCGGCAGGCAAAGCAAATCGTCTAAGAAATGTTGCATCCACACAGGCCGTGGGAATGCCAGCCAGCGCCACCCCCAATGCCCCAGATACACTGCTGCCAGCATCCAGAAAAGCGGACTGAGGGTGCTCCAACTCAGCCGGCCAGCAACGCGATGAGCCACAGGAAAAGGGAGATGATGGACGCAAATGCGATCTGAAAGCCCAGCCCGATTCTTTTGTAAAATCTGGTGAACCAGGGTTCATCCGGGTTAATCCGGATAAAGTCTATGGTAAAGCGCTGGTCTTCTTCTTGCCTGCGTTCCTGCCGGGCTTGCTGCCGGGCAACGGTAACAGGATCCAGTATGCTTTGGCAGTGTTCGCAGCGATCCGAAGGGTTTTGAGTCCATCGGGACCATTGACCGCATTGGGGGCATTTTTTGCTGGCATTCATAGGCATTGAAGGTATAGCCTTCCACGTCAGCAAGCTGCTGAAATGGGTAAGGGTATTTGAAGATTACAATAACTTCCACTGGTTAAATGATGGAACCAGCTCAGTTATGCTACTACAAAGATAACGATTTTTTGTAATTTAGCTCCAAAGAGCTAATATGAAGGAAAAGATCATCGGCCAGGCAGTAAAGGTTTTTAACCGGAAAGGCATCAGCAAGACCACGCTCCGGGAGATTGCCCGGGAGTTAAACATCAGCGACGGGCACCTGCGGTATTACTTCAAGACCAAGGAAGAGCTGGTGCTCACCATTTTTTCGGAGATGGAGAAAGAAATAGCTTCCCAGGCAACCGGGGCCGTTACCAATGTTATAAATGCACAGGCACTGGTAGCGCCCCTGACCAAAACCTACGGGATCATGTACCGGTATATTTTCTTTTTTGCAGAATCTACGGCGATACTGGAGACGTTTCCTAAGGTATACGAAGCGTACGAGCAGCTTATTCGGAGCAGGAGGGAAATGTTCCTGGCTATTTTTGAGCACTATAAACACGAAGGCATTTTTGAAGAGACAGTAGAAGAGCACTTATTCCCGCTGTTGTTTGAGCAGGTGTTCATCATTTCGGATAGCTGGGTAAGGTATGCGCAGCTGCCGCAGAACCGGCATCTTACCCAGGAGAAGCATATTGAGCATTATGTGGGAGTGACTATCGCGCTGATTCTACCCTACTTCAATGCCCGATTAAAAAAGGAGGTCAATGCCTGGCTGAAGCAAATTGAATAACAAAACAACGGGCGGTAGGAGGACGTGTCCTGTATACCTGGGAAAGCAACTTAATCTCTTGCAGGGCTTTGCATTCCAAACCGCTTAGTTGAAAAATCTCCCTTTCCTTTCTAGATTGCCTGGGCGAGACTCCACTTTTTCTTCGTAAGAACATTGCTTGTGTTTGACCAGGTTGTCTGATAGCACACATTAAATTAAGAGGCAATAAAAAGGCTGCACAGCAAAGAGAATTCTCCGGCTGTGCAGCTTTTTTATTGCAATCATTTGACAGAGGCTTTTACAGCTTTTGTAACGGATGAAAAGGTAATAGAGGCTATAATGTAAGGAGCGATTGGGCCATTCATTCAGCTTTACTAAAGCGATTTTAAGTATTCTTCCAAATCGCTCTTTTCTGCTTGTGTCAGGTTCAGTGACTGATGATCGTCGTAATGCTCGATAACTTCAGCAAGCGTAGCGAACCGGCCATCGTGGTAGAAGCCTCCTTTTGTTCTTGTGAATAAACCACCTAACGGAGTAGTTCGGTATTTGCCGGTTGGAGATCGCATCGCGGCAAAATCATCTATACCTATTTCTTCTGCCGTATGCAGCACATTATCAGCCAATAAGGGAAGGGCATGGCACGAAGCACATTTTGCTTTAGTTAAAAATAATGCTTTCCCCTTACCTGCTTTTTGAGGATCAAAGCTACCCATGGGAGGCTTAGGGGCAGGAATTGAATGCTGATAAGCACGCAGCGCAGCTAGTTTAGGCGTGATCAGATCCGGATTATGCATCACATTGTAAAGCTGATTTTCGACAGCTATCGGGTATTTAACAGGGTCATTTAAACGTGGGTCTGAAAAATTGCCCTTTCCATGCATTTCAAGATTCGCAACAAATGAATTCCAATATGTTATGTCACCCCAACCGGTGTATGTTGTTAAATCTATACCTCTTAGTCCGAACGCTGCAGGAAGTAAATTGGCGGCCACTTTTCCATCCGGGCGCAGTGCTTTGCCATCCACGAAGAGGACAGCATCGTATTTGCCAGGCCCCCACGCGCCTAATACCGTTCTAAGCGTTGCTTCGTCTACATGGAGCATATCTGCTATGGGCTTTGCATTATCAGTAAGCGAAATGATGGCGCCTACATTCAGATCCCTGTTTGGCCAACCGTCAAGCCGTTTTCCAATGCCTGGCGCAAAGGAGTTATCAACTGTTGAATGGCAGGAGGCACACGTAATGCCCACAGAAACTATGTTCCCACCATCATCCAGGATTCCTTTTACACCAACTACCGCATTCAGTTTGATAAGTTCAAGCGTCGTAGCCGGATCATTGAGATCGACTGCCCCGGATTTTATTCCTGAAACTACTTCCGGCGGAAGCGCTTCCGCATCTACTTTTAACCCCACAGCTAATGCTGTAGCAGGACTAACGCCTGGTCCAAATCCCCCGTTATCTGCACCAGCTATGGCTTTATCTATATGCAAAAGACCACTCCAGAACTCTTCATCTCCGAAGGTGTCGTAACGGAAAATTTCTTTCCCCTGGTTTTCACCTCTTATAGGAAATGGGTCATCTGAATCTTTAGAGCACTGTACAAATACGATGGAAGCTGTAAACAATATCGAAGCCAAAACAAGCCCTGTCATTTTGTTTTTCATAAGAGTATTTTTTAAAGGTTTATGATCTTGTTCCGGGATAATGCTAGCTGCTCGCTTGTTTTAACATAAAACTCAATCCTGGGCTTCTCCAAAGCTTCGAGCCCTTGTTTAGTTACCAGTGGTGTTATTTCGATATGGGTAAGCTTTTACCATAGCATTCGATTAAGATTTGAATTCAGTAAAGTCGGTTTTGTTATGTGCTGCTATACCTTTATGAGTTTTCACTTAACTGATTTAAGATTAGATGGTTAAGACCGGAAAACGTTACAATTAATCCTTGCAATTTTTTCTCTTCAAGTTAAAGTAGTAATCATTCAAATAGAGCAGAGCATTTTAGCGCAAAAGCTTTAGCAGGAGGGACCTGCAAGAGAAAGAGATTTAGCAACCTAAAGCCAACAGGTATAAACCGAATCAAGTCCTTGCCGGATTCTACAAATCAGTAGCAGGATGTTTACGCCGGCGATACAGAATATAGGATAAGGTTACTGATAGAGAAAGTGCAAACTTGCCGAGAGGCAATTGAGGAGGCTTTCACTGAAAATCTACCGAATAAAAAAGCCGCTCCATTTGAGTAGAGCGGCTTTTGAGTAGATCGTGGAATTAAAGAACTTTATCCATATGAATTTAGTGGCTATGGGAGTGTATCAGTAAGTAGGGGAGTAGTGCCTCTGTTCGTCCTTCTAAACATAAGAGTTGTTGTATAACGCGTTTCATGTTCTGCAGAATTGTCTGTATAGCAGATCAACGGATGGTACATAAAGAGAGCTAGGCGTAGACGGAGTTTGGCTTATGTTCCAATATACTGTTAAGTGAGCATCCGGTACTCGTTTGGAGATTGCCCCACACGCTGCTTGAATAAACGGGTAAAATGCTGCGGATACTTGAATCCCAGCTCATAAGCGATCTGGCTAACGGACTTGCTGTGGTCAAAAATCCTTTCTTTCGCCACATCCATCACCTTCGCTTGTATGTATTCCTGCGCTGTCTGTCCTGTTTCTTTTTTGATCAGGTCACCAAAGTAGTTGGCCGACAGATTCAGTTCGCCTGCACACCAGACTACCGAAGGCAAACCGATTGTTTGTGGTTTGTCAGATTGGTAATACGCATTCAACAAACTCTCAAACCGCTCCAAAATGCCTTTATGGGCATTGTCGCGGGTGATGAATTGGCGGTCGTAAAATCGGACACAATAACCCAGAAACAATTCGATGTTGGATACGATGAGTCTTTTACTATGCTTATCAATGGCGTGTTCTAACTCGTATTCAATCTTGGAAAAGTAATCCAGCACAATCTGCCTTTCGCGCTCTGACAAGTGAAGCGCTTCATTCGATTGGTAACCAAAGAAGGTATAGTCCTGCATATGCCGTCCAAGATCAGTGCCATGGATCAGATCAGGATGGAAGATAAGTGCGGTCCCTTTCGGTTGGTACGGTTCCCCGCTGTTTTCTACGCTCACCACCTGTCCCGGGGCAATGAATACCAGCGTTCCTTCCTGGTAGTCATAGGTATGCCGGCCATACCTTAGATCACCGCATTTAACCTCTTTTAAAAAGACGGTATAAAAACCAAAGTACATATCCGGCCATACCCTAGATCACCGCATTTAACCTCTTTTAAAAA
>NZ_JSYF01000481.1:0-6035 GCF_054824225.1 Pontibacter sp. HJ8 | reverse complement strand
CCCTTGAGGGGACCATAGGGGTGTTTTACATTAGTTATGCAACAAGATCTGGAGCCGTAGCAGGAACAGGTTCCCCTCCTTGGATAAGGAGGGGCAGGGGTAGTTGGATCCGGTGAAGCAAACACATAAACTGCTCCATGTGCGAAGGCTGTAACCAGCGAACTACCCCCAGAGCGATGCCCCGCGGCTTAGATCACCCCAATGCTAAAAATAAAAACGGAGGAAGAAGGCATACCAATAAAAGTAACATTAAAACAAAGGACTACTGACAAACAGGTATAGCTATACCTAAAAGCAACGCTCGTATGCGCTTTAATGTTAGCACGAAGTATTAGATTCACGTTTTATGACTAAATTGTTGGGATGAAGTCGTTGTCAAACTTAGTGTGCTAGTAAAATTTCATTTAACCGTTAAGCTACCCGATCATTTGAAATACCTGCGTTATATATGGCCCCTGTTGCTGCTGCTGTCAGCCCTGTCCTGCACGCCCGATGATGAAGTAGTAACTTCTGATCCGAAGGCGGTGCTGAGTTTTTCGGGCGATACGGTGCTGTTTGATACAGTGTTTGTGACACAGGGAAGCATAACAAAGCGGCTCAAGGTATACAACCCCAACAAAAAGGCAGTGCGCATCAGCAACATCACGCTGGCAGGTGCTGCCTCCTCTCCTTACAAACTCATCATCGATGGCGTAGAGAGCCCGGTGATCAACAACCTGGAACTGCGTGGCAAGGACAGCCTCTACATTCTGGTGCAGGTCAACGTGAACCCGACGGACCAGAACCTGCCTTTCCTGGTAGCAGACTCCATTCTGTTCAATACCAATGGCAGGCAGCAGAACGTGAAGCTGGTGGCGTATGGGCAGGATGCCGTATTTCACCGGAAGGGCGCGATCGGCACCACCACCTGGGCCGCCGGCAAGCCCCACGTGCTGCTCGACACGGTGCTGGTGCGTGAAGGCGCTACCCTCACCATAGAGAAAGGAGCCCGCATATTTGCCAACAACAAAGCGGTGCTGCTGGTAAGCGGCAGGCTGCTGGTAGAAGGTACGCCCGCAGAACGCGTCAGCTTCAGCGGGTATAGGCGGGATCAGTCATACATCCATGCACCCGGGCAGTGGGAAGGGATACGTATCCTGGCCCGGAGCGAGAACAACGTCATCCGCTATGCCGACATCCGGAACACCATGCGGGGCATCCGCATCGGCAATCCCGGCAAGGGCACCACCCTGATAGAAGGATGTGTGATACAGTATGCTTTTCTGGATGGTATAGTGGCCTTTACCTCGGATGTGAAGGTTGTCAACACCCTCATCCATGGCTTCGGGCAGTATGGCTTCGGAGGGTTGGGCGGTGGCAACTACGAAGTGCTCTACTCTACCATTGCCAACTACAGCAACATGCTGCAGCGCGAAACACCGGCCTTCGTCATCGCCGACTTCATACCGGAAACAGACATCAAAGATCAGCCGACACAGCTGCGACTTGTGAACTCTATTGTATATAGCGAAGGATCCCGCTATACCAACGAGGTACTGCTGGAAGGCAAGATCACGGCAGCGGTCTCAAACAACATCCTGCGTTCCGACAAGTATAAAGACGTACTGAATGTGAATGGCAATCAACTCAACATTGATCCGAAGTTCAAAGATGTCAGGAAACAGAATTTCAGCCTGGACACGCTTTCTGCTTCCAGCGGAACGGCCCTGCCCCTGCCGGGTGTAACGAACGATATCAAAGGTATAAACAGACACGCTACGAAACCGGACATCGGTGCTTTTGAGCGGACAATTGATTAATGAGTGAATGAGTGATTGAGCGAATGAATGAATTAAAATATGGTTAGACTTATCTTGATTTTTGCTGATTCCCAGGTATAGCTTGGTCTCCTTCAGCATAGAAAAGTCATTCAAAATTCAATTATTCAAAATTGAGATTCACTCATTCACTCATTCAAAATTCATAACTAGATCTTATGTGGTTTCAGAAAGAGATACGATTGCCGGCTGTGAAGCGTGGGTTTCACCTGATCACGGACCTGCTGACGGCGCAGCTGCCAGAGCTGGAAGAATACAAAGTAGGGCTGGCGCATATCTTCATCAAGCATACCTCAGCCAGCCTGACCATAAACGAAGACGCGGATCCCACCGTGCGGCAGGATTTTGAAAGCCACTTCAACCACATGGTGCCCGAAAATGCCTCCTACTACCGTCACACCCAGGAAGGTTCGGATGACATGCCGGCTCACCTGAAGGCTGTCCTGCTTGGAAGTGCCGTCACGATTCCCATCTCCAACGGGAATTTCAACCTGGGCACCTGGCAAGGGGTATACCTGTGCGAACACCGCAACCAGGCTTCCAAACGGACGGTGGTCGTGACGCTGCAGGGAGAAAAGTTCTGATCTAAAGCCTACTTCACGACACTCACTTTTCGTATACGCAGGCCATTGGAGCCACTGATACGGAGAACATATACACCTGCCGGTAAGTCACGCACGTCCAGCCGCAAAACCCTTTCCTGCATTTGCTGGTCCAGCAGCACCTGACCGTAGTGGTTGGTCAGCTGCACCTGCTGCACCTGCTGGCGGGCAGGCTGCTCTAGGATGATAAAGCCTGAAGCCGGATTCGGGTAAACGAGCAGGTCATTGTCCGTCACATGTATGAACGCTTCCTTTTCCAGGGTATGGCTCATGGATGCATTGGCGGTGGTCAGGGTGACGCGGTACTTGCCCGGGCGGGTATAGGTCACGGTCGGGTTCTGTTCTGTGGATGTGGCCGGTGTGCCTCCCTCAAACTGCCAGAGCCAGGTGTCCGGCTTGTAGCCTGCAAATGAACCCTTGAACTGCACCTGCTCCCCTTCAACGATAAGAGTATCCACGGGCTCAGCCGTTTCGAAACGGGAGCGTAGCTCTCCTGTGCAGGCCACTGAGCTGAAGATAGAACTGCGGTTCGCGCGAAGTACACCCTGCATGTAGGCGGCCTGCCCCTGGGTGAAGAGGTTCATGCAGGCATCATTGGTGTAGTCCATGAAGTTCTGCCACATGTTGCCGTAAGGGCCGTTGTTGCAGGAGGAGGTGATGCCTTCCGGACAGCCCAGGGTTTCATTCTCCTGGTTGGGCGTGTCTTCTATGCCATCCGAGTCTCGGCAGGTGATGCCCAGGCCCCAGATGTGTTTCAGGCCGAGCCAGTGGCCGATCTCATGGGTAGCAGTACGCCCCAGGTTATACTCCCAGAGGCTGGTATTGGCAGGGGCTGCCCCTACGGCGCGGTAGTTGAGCACGACCCCGTCACGGCTGGCAGCAGCTCCCGGCGAAGACGAATAGCCCAGTTCATCATTGGCCAGGTTGCCGATCCAGATGTTGAGGTATAGCGTATTGTCCCAGGGATCGATGCCTCCGCTGGCGCTTGACTTGATATTGTCGGATACAAAACTGAAGGATTCTCTCGTGGTCCGGGTACGGGTGATGCCGGAACTGGAGTTCCCCTGCGGGTCGACTATGGCCAGGCAGAATTCTATTTCGGTGTCGGCGGCAAAAGGCCGGAAGTGAGCGGGCGTGTTGGCGGTATCTGCGTTCATCCGCCGGAAATCCTCGTTCAGCACGGCCAGCTGCGAGAGCACTTGCTCATCGCTAATGTTCTCTCCTGCTTTGTTGTAGACCACATGGAACACGACCGGTATACTTACGGTTGCCTGCCGCAAGTACTGCCCGGCAGGCTTTTGCAGCAATGCCTGCTGTACCGCCTCCGTTGCCAGTCTGCTGCGCTGCTCAAACCCGGCATCCTGCTGCTTCAATACTTCCAGGTAGCTGTCTGTGGCGCAGCCACGGCCCCGTGCAGGAGCAGTGTCCTGAGCCGAGCCGGCAAAGCCAGCGAGCAGAAACAGAAGCAGGGTAAAAAGACGCATAAGCACAAACCAGACAAAAAGAAGGTGCCGCTCCAGGATAACCTACATAA
Organism: Pontibacter sp. HJ8; assembly: GCF_054824225.1. Lineage (NCBI taxonomy): Bacteria > Pseudomonadati > Bacteroidota > Cytophagia > Cytophagales > Hymenobacteraceae > Pontibacter > Pontibacter sp. HJ8. Next base: position 2,082 of record NZ_JSYF01000481.1, on the reverse strand, counting down.
CAAGAGCAGCTTATACTAGCAATATACTAAAATAAAGACGGAATGGGTGCCTGGAATGGCAGGTTATTGTAACTGACCGGGGCTGCTACAGGTTGGCGTCGATGCGGTAATGGAGTGAGTCCCCAAATATCAGTTTTTGTACTCCTTCGATGCGGTAGCTTGCCAGGTTGCCGGTGCCCCGTTCAGCTGCCAGGGTAATTTTTCGCTTGGAGTAGAAAAGAATGTTCTCTTCCAATACGGTCGCTTCCAGGTGCTCGAGTTGTTGCGAAGGAGAAACCAGGAGCTGGAGCCGCTGCACGGGAGCTGCGGCTTCCTCTGACTTAATGAAAACGGTAGCTTTACTGCCATCGGGGAGTAGCTGGTGCTGCTCCTGGTAAAAGTCACGCAGGGCCGGCCGGCTCAGGTCTACTTCCTGAAAAATAGAAAGCTCTTTCGCCCAATCCACATCGGAAGTTTCAAGGGTCTCGGTAGGCTTGTTCTGGGTCGTAACCGATTTCAGGACGACAGGCTTTTCCTGCTGCAGGCGTTGGGTCTGTTGTTCCAGGTAGCCCGTCAGGTTATAAGGGACCGTCCGCCTGGCAGAAGCGGACGGCTCAGGCCTCTCACAAGCCACTGTCGCCCAAAGCAGGGCCAGTAAACCGAGTATGTTATACCTGGCCAAAGGCTTGCTCTCTCTGAAGAAGTGAAACACCGGTCATATCAACAGGTTGCGGTATACCCATCAGGTCCAGAATGGTTGGGGCGATGTCACCCAGCCGGCCCTCTTTCAGAGTTCCTCTGTAGTCGTTGCTGACCAGCACAAAAGGCACCAGGTTGGTGGTATGCGCTGTATTGGGTGTGCCATCCGGGTTTATCATGAAGTCGGCGTTGCCATGATCCGCTATTACGATGGTATCATAACCATTTTCCAAAGCTGCTGTGATCACCGCTTCCGCGCATTGGTCCACTACCTCGCAGGCTTTTACAGCCGCTTCAAACACTCCTGTATGCCCCACCATGTCCGGGTTGGCAAAGTTCAGGCAGATAAAATCAGCAGTTTGGTGCTGCAGTTCCGGCACAATGGCATCGCGTATGTCAAAGGCGCTCATTTCAGGCTGCAGGTCGTAGGTTGCCACTTTGGGGGATGGGCAAAGGAGACGCCTTTCTCCTTCAAACGGAAGCTCCCGGCCACCGGAAAAGAAGAAGGTCACGTGCGGGTATTTCTCCGTCTCCGCTATACGGATCTGCTTTTTGCCGGCTTTCGCTACCACTTCTCCCAGCGTGTTGTTCAGGTTATCTTTGTCAAAGATCGGCTGCACGCCTACGAACGTGTCGTCGTAGTTGGTCATGGTGACGTAGTACAGGTTGAGCTTGTGCATATTCTGCTCCGGGAAGTCCTGTTGGGTGAGCGCCTGCGTGATCTCGCGGCCACGGTCCGTACGGAAGTTGAAGCAGATCACGACATCGCCCTCCTTGATCGTCGCGATCGGCTGCCGGGCATTATCCACTTTTACGATCGGCTGTATAAATTCATCGGTCACCCCGGCATTATACGAGTCGAGCATCGACTTGATCAGGTTCTGCGAAGGAGTGCCCTGGCCGTGCACGAGCAGGTCATAGGCCAGCTTCACGCGTTCCCAGCGGTTGTCGCGGTCCATGGCATAGTAGCGGCCTATGATCGAGGCAATGGCTCCCCGCGTGTTTTCCAAGTGCTGCTCCAGTTCATTGATGTACTTCACGCCTCCTTTCGGGTCTGTGTCACGGCCATCGGTAAAGGCATGGATGTAGATGTTGCCCAGCCCATGGTCGGCCGCAGCCGAACAAAGCGCTTTGAGATGCTCTATATGCGAGTGCACCCCGCCGTCCGAGAGCAGTCCGATCAGGTGCACATCTTTTTTGTTTTCTTTGGCATAGGTATACGCGGCGGAAAGCGTCGGCATGGAAGCCAGCCTATGTTCTGCAATGGTTTTGTTGATGAGCACCAGGTCCTGGTACACCACGCGGCCTGCACCCAGGTTCATGTGGCCTACCTCCGAGTTGCCCATCTGGCCGTCCGGCAGTCCGACTGCTTCGCCCGAAGCCTGAAGTGTCGCCGACGGATAG
>NZ_JSYF01000480.1:0-3984 GCF_054824225.1 Pontibacter sp. HJ8 | reverse complement strand
CCAACAGAGGTCCATTAGGCAGCCACTCACACTATGCGCATGGCTATTTTACATTTCCAAAGCTGGAAGGAGAGATTGCTCCACGCATGAAGTTCAGGGGCAAAGAGGTTCTTACCTGGAGCCTTAATAACTACCTGGGCCTTGCTAACCACCCGGAAGTACGTAAAGCGGATGCGGATGCGGCGGCAGAGTGGGGGATGGCTTACCCAATGGGAGCGCGTATCATGTCAGGCAACTCCAATCTGCACGAGAAACTGGAAGCAGATCTGGCTGATTTCGTACAAAAGCCGGATGCCTTGTTGCTTAACTTCGGTTATCAGGGAGTCGTGTCTATTATAGATGCTTTAGTTGACCGCCACGACGTGATTGTTTATGACGCCGAGTCACATGCCTGTATCATCGATGGTGTGCGCCTGCATCAGGGCAAGCGCTTTGTGTATGGCCACAACGACATGGCCAGCTTGGAGAAACAACTGGAGCGTGCTACCCGCTGGGCTGAGAACACGGGAGGTGCTATCCTGGTCATCACAGAAGGTGTATTTGGTATGTCCGGTAATCTGGGCAAGCTGGATGAGGTCGTAAAACTGAAAGAAAAATTCAGTTTCCGCCTGATGGTAGACGATGCACACGGCTTCGGTACCATGGGTAAGACAGGTGCCGGTACAGGTGAACACCTGGGTTGCCAGGACGGGATTGACGTATACTTTTCAACTTTCGCCAAGTCTATGGCCAGCATCGGTGCCTTTGTGGCCGCTGATGAGCAAGTGGTAGAATACTTGCGCTACAACACACGTTCCCAGATTTTTGCCAAGTCACTGCCCATGCCGCTGACGGTGGGCGCTATCAAGCGTCTGGAACTGCTGCGCACCAACCCGGAACTGAAAGACAAGCTGTGGGAAGTAGTACACGCCCTGCAAAGCGGCCTGCGCGAGAAAGGCTTCAACATCGGTACCACTGAGTCGCCTGTGACGCCTGTCTTCCTGAACGGTCAGATTCCGGATGCAACGCAACTGACACTGGACCTTCGTGAGAACTACAGCATCTTCTGCTCGATTGTGGTGTACCCGGTAGTACCGAAAGATGTGATCATGCTGCGCCTGATCCCGACTGCTGTGCATACCCTGGAGGATGTTAAAGAAACTATCGCAGCATTCGAAAAGATTGCACAAAAACTAGATAAAGGCCTATACTCGAAGTCAACTGTAACGGCTTAATTTGCTTCAGGGGCATATATTAAAATTCCTTAATCTTTGTTTGTTATCATTTAATGTGTATATTAGAGCAGTAAAAACATTTGTTTCACTATAATAATAACACTAATGAACAACAACTTTAGCAAACTCAAGGACCTGGTTATGTCTATGGAAGCAGACTTCGAAAAGTTCTATGACAAGAACAACGCTGCTGCCGGTACTCGTGTACGTAAGGGTATGCAAGACCTGAAGAACATGGCTCAGGACATCCGCAAAGAAGTTCAGGACATGAAAAACACCACTCCTGAGAAGAAATAATAAGCTTTTTAGGTAAGTCAAATAAAAAAGGTGATCTGAATAGATCACCTTTTTTATTTGTAATGTCTTGAATATTAGTTAATTAACCGATAACAGGTAGTAGTTCTTCTTTCCCTTCTGCACAACCAGGTACTTTTGCTGCAGGAGTTCGTAGTTTACCTGCTCTTCCGGGCTCTGCAGCTTCTGGCGGTTGATGCTCACGCCGCCGTTCTTGATCATGCGCTTTGCCTCGCCCTTGGATTCAAAAATCTGCCCTCCTGTAATCTCAGACAATAAATCACTGACAGTGGCCGCCGTTTCGTACTCGTTGCGGGCCACTTCGATCTGGGGAACGCCTTCGAATACGGACAGCAAAATATCCTCGCGGAGGCCCTTCAGCGTCTCTAAATCGCCTTTTCCAAATAAAATTTCTGATGCTTCAACCGCTGCCATATACTCTTCTTCGGAGTGCACGCGAATTGTAACATCCTTAGCCAGGGCTTTCTGCAAAACGCGCAGGTGTGGCGCCTGTTTGTGCTCTTCGATTATGCGCTCAATCTCTTCCTGTGGCAGCAGCGTGTATACCTTTATCAGCTTCTCGGCTTCCTCATCCGACAGGTTGAGCCAGAACTGGTAGAACTTGTAAGGAGAGGTCAGGTTCGGATCGAGCCATACGTTGCCGCCTTCCGATTTGCCGAATTTAGTGCCATCCGATTTGGTCACCAGTTTGCCCACCAGGGCAAAGGCTTTGCCACCGTCGATACGGCGGATCAGTTCTGTACCTGTCGTGATGTTTCCCCATTGGTCAGAAGCTCCCATCTGGAGGCGTACGTTCTTATGCTTGTAGAGATGGTAAAAGTCGTAGCCCTGAATCAGCTGGTAAGAGAACTCCGTGAAAGAAAGGCCTTCGGCGCGTTCGCCTTCCTCATCGGCACTGATGCGCTTCTTTACCGAGTCTTTCGCCATCATATAATTTACCGTCAGGTGCTTGCCCACCTCACGCAGGAAGCCCAGGAAGCTGAACTCCTTGAACCAGTCGTAGTTGTTCACGATCTCGGCAGAGTTGGCGCCGCTGTTGAAATCCAGGAACTTCTCCAGCTGCCGGCGTATACCTGCTTGGTTGGCTTGCAGGGTGTTTTCATCCAGCAGATTTCGTTCTGCAGATTTTCCGGAAGGATCGCCGATCATACCGGTGGCACCGCCCACCAAAGCTACCGGTTTGTGGCCAGTTCGCTGCAGGTGTACCAGCAGCATGATGGTGGCTAGGTTGCCAATGTGCAGGGAAGAGGCTGTCGGGTCAAACCCGATGTATCCCGTCGTCATTCCGGATGCCAGTTGTTCTTCTGTGCCGGGCATGAAATCGTGGAGCATGCCCCTCCATCTTAATTCTTCTATTAGATTCATGTAATTCGTAGTCGTCTATTCCGGACAAATATAAAAAAGAGTTGGCAGAATCGCGGGAAGTGACTGAAAGGATGTTCAGCAATGAAGTGATTTTGTCCTTTGCCACGCTATACCTATACCTTTACAGAGGTATAGCTGCCCTGTGCATGGCACCCTCCAAAAGCATAAGCTGCGCCTTGATGTACACTATTTGATTAACCGAATCGATTCAACTTCCAAACTATAGGGTTTGTTATAGGCTGCTGGGTTTATGCCATGTCCTACTGTCACCTCTACTTTTTCAACCTGGTTTAGCTGAAAAGCACCTGCTTTGCTATTATTAAACCAGAAGGGGTGGAACCCCGGGTAGGGCCTTGGCAGCAGCATGAAGCGGTCTGGCTTCAGTGTATTGAGTGGAATTTCTATATCCCGCAGCGTATTGTTGAGCGTAACCGTAGCCGAATGAGCTGTAGCGTCGGCCGAGATAAAGGTTATTTTCACCTGTAAGGGTTCAGCACCGGCTGTACGTCCCCGGATTACGATCTTGCTGAAAGCCCCGGATTCAGTCTTCCTGCCTTCCAGCTTATCGGCGATGTAGTGTTGCCAGCCTAGAAGGTGTTCCCCGGTGGTCAGGTCTTTGCTGGTGAGCTTCAGAATTAATTGACCAGGCTTTTCAGCCGTGATGAGCTGTCTTTCATCGCTGCGCCACAGGTTGGGGTATACCATCAGGCTGCGGTCCTTACCGGCATTGAATATTTCAAGCGCTCCGTTTTCAGCCGCCACATACGTTTGCCAGGTATCGTTCTGGTAGTAGTCCCAGGCGAAAGGGTTGCCTTTGTGATTGCCCGGGAAAGTGGTGTAGTCATTCTCACCTTGCTGCACCACGATCCGGTAGGTGACCATACCGGGTGTCAGAACTTCTGCCGGCACTGCAGCGCGGAAGGTATAGGCATCCTGTCGTTCCATCCGGATGGTTTTCCAGACGCCCGACAGGTTGTTTAGGACGAGTGATAAGGTGGCTTCGGGAGCTATACCTACTACTTGCGCGCTTAGCGTGAAGGGTTTACCTGCTGACACTTCGCCTAGCGGTTCATGCTCTACAAAAGGATCT
>NZ_JSYF01000479.1:0-6552 GCF_054824225.1 Pontibacter sp. HJ8 | reverse complement strand
CTGCTTTGCTTAATTAGTATCGGCCTCCCCGGAATACTGTGTATTCCGGGGAGGCCGATTTTTTCGCCCATCATTTTCCCGTCATCGGCAGGGCTGCACAAGCATGGCTAGCAACAACCTGATCCACATTCCCTTCGCAAAAGCCTTTAGCTCATTTTATTTATACTTATTCAATATTAGCTAAGGCGCCTATCTGAAGTATAGGACAAGGATTCCTTAAAATTAATCAATGTTAGGACATCTTTTTTGAGTATTCAACAAGACGAAGGCACTTTTTTAAATAAGTAGCGTGCACGTGCACATTTTTATGTATAACATATTGCATATTTAAATATAAACCAGTATGTTTAATCGCTATATAGGCTGAGAGTGGACGAGAGTCGTGCGTGTACGTCCTAATTTTTCAGCTTTATTTTAAAAATACTTAACTGGTAAAGGGGTGTTGAAGGCACTTATTCCCGGGTGCATATCCTAGTTTTTTTATCCATTATTATAACTGATAAAGTAGAAGGTGCCCCGCAGTTACCTTCCTTAAATAATTGTACTTATTTAAATTCTCTACTCACCTTAATGAAAGTGCCTATATGACAAAATCTACAAAGCTTTCCATCTTGCTGTTGCTGGCTGCCTCTATGAGTGTGCCAGTTGATGGTCAGGTGCTGGCTGCCCTCAGGACAAATAATCCGGGAAGGCAGGTTACACCAAATGCAGGCGCAGGCCTTGCTGCTTCGCGACAGGCGACTGTCGTGCAGGGAAAAGTAACATCCGATAAAGGGGAGCCGCTTCCAGGTGTTGCGGTTGTTTTAAAAGGAACCTCAACAGGTGTAACAACTGATGCGGAAGGTAACTTTAAACTCAACCTGCCTAGCAGCTCCGGTACGCTGATTGCTTCTTTCATAGGCTTTGTGAAGCAGGAAGTGCCTGTGGATGGCCGCTCGACTATTAACATCGTGCTGAAGGAGGACTCGAAAGCGCTGGACGAGGTAGTAATAGTAGGCTACGGCACTCAGAAAAAAGCAAACCTGACAGGCTCTGTTTCTACAGTTGATTCCAAATCACTGGAGTCACGCCCTGTACAGAATGTGGGCCAGGCACTGCAGGGGCTCGTACCCGGTTTGAATTTGCAAACTGCCGGATTAGGGGGTGAGCTAAACCAAAACTTAAGCTTCAATATACGAGGTGCTGGATCAATCGGCGACGGTGCAACATCCAGTCCACTGGTGCTGATCGATGGGATGGAAGGAAACCTCAACACGATCAACCCACAGGATATTGAATCAATTTCTGTATTGAAAGATGCGGCTGCCTCATCCATTTATGGCTCCCGGGCGCCCTTTGGTGTTATCCTGATTACTACAAAGAAAGGTAAAGCAGGAAAGACGAGTGTAAGTTATAACAATAACTTTCGCTCTACGAGTCCGATTGGTTTGCCTACCATGATGGACTCACACACGTTTGCTCTTTACTGGAATGAAGCATCGGCCAACGACGGGGAAGGACCTAAGTTTTCTAATGAAGTGCTGGACCGGATCGTGAAATATCAGAGAGGTGAGATAGATTATGGAACGGTGCCGAATGCTAATGGAGACAGGTATGAATATTATACCGGATCCAATGGGAATACAGACTGGTTTAAGGAACAATACAAAAGTTCTGCATTTTCACAGGATCATGCAGTCAGCATCAACGGGGGTACCGAAAACACACAGTTTTTTGCTTCGGCAGGCTACCTGGACCAGGGAGGTTTGTCGCGTTATGGAGGCGATGAGTTTAAGCGGTATACCCTTACAGGTAAAATAAATACCAAGCTGAGTAAGTTTGCCAAATTTAATTATTCTACAAGGTATATACGCGAGGATTACACCAAAGCGACACACCTGACAGACTTATTCTACCACAATGTTGCCCGTCGCTGGCCGACTGTTCCAGCCAGAGATCCTAATGGTAATTTTACGGACCCAAGCGAGATCGCGCAGCTATTGGATGGCGGACGTATAAAGGATCAGACGGATTGGCTTTACCAGCAGGGCCAGCTGACGATCACGCCTGCTAAAGGCTGGAATATCATAGCGGATGCCAATTATCGTATCACGAATAACAACTACCACAGCGATGTGACTCCTGCTTATGCTTATAATGTGAACGGAGAAACATATCCTGTGGCTGTAGGATGGAATTCAGGAGGGTATAGTTCGGTTTTTGAATCTGTACGTAAAGAAAACTTCTTTACGGCTAATATTTACTCAGATTACGAATTTAAGATCCAGGATAGTCATAATTTCAAAATACTGGGCGGGTTCAACACGGAACTGATGAATTACCGTACGCTTGCGGGCTCAAAAACCGGCCTGATTAACCCCGCAATACCTACTATCAATACGGCTTCCAATGATAATAAACTCACTGATGGTCAATACCAGCACTGGTCTACGGCCGGTTTCTTCAGTCGTCTGAACTATAATTATAAGGGACGCTATCTGCTTGAGCTGAACGCCCGCTATGATGGTTCTTCTCGCTTCATAAGAGAAAAACGTTGGAATATGTTTCCCTCTATTTCGGCAGGTTGGAACGTAGCAGAAGAAAATTTCTGGACGTTTGATGATGCAGTCCAGATGCTCAAGATAAGGGGGTCTTATGGCGAGCTCGGAAATCAAAACACACAAAATTTACACCCTTTCTTTCCCACCATGCCACTTGGTTTCAACAATGGAGTCTGGCTTGTTAATGGCCAGAGACCCAATACAGCCAGTGCACCTCTATTGATAAGTACCTATTTATCTTGGGAGCGAGTAACGAGCTGGAACATAGGTGTTGACCTGGGCTTGCTGAGAAACCGATTAATTGTTAACGCAGATTATTACAAGCGCAAAACATTTGACATGATTGGGCCAGCTCTTGAGCTGCCTGTTACGCTTGGCACTATTGTACCTAAACTGAATAACTCGGATATGGAATCTTATGGTTTTGAGCTAGAGGCGAAGTGGCAGGACCGCATAGGCGAGTTTGGGTATGGTATACGTGGTGTCCTCTCGGACGACCAGCAAACCATTACTAAGTTTCCGAACATGACCGGCAACATCTCTACCTGGTATGATGGAAGAAAAATGGGAGAGATTTGGGGGTACACGACTGTGGGTATAGCTAAATCCAAAGAAGAAATGGAAGCTCACCTGGCTGGTGCAAATCAGAACGGTATGGGCAACAACTGGGGGGCAGGTGATATTATGTATGCTGACCTGAACAAAGATGGCAAAATCGATGGGGGATCCGGCATATTGGAAAATACCGGTGACCGGTCTATCATTGGGAACAGTTCCGCCCGATACAGGTATAGCATGGATCTTACAGGTGACTGGAAAGGATTCGATATCCGAGTCTTCATGCAGGGCGTGGGTAAGAGAGACTATATGCCAAACGGGCCTTACTTTTGGGGTGCTAACGGCGGCATGTGGCAATCAGCAGGCTTTGATGAACACATGGACTTTTACCGGGATGAAAATTCAGGAATGGTGAAGGCAGGTGTAGCCGGAGTAAACCTCGATTCTTATTTCCCTAAACCATACTTCAACACTGGCAAAAATCAGCAGACACAAACCCGTTACTTGCAGAATGCAGCTTATTTAAGATTGAAAAACCTTCAGATCGGTTATACCATACCTGAAAGATTCTCATCTGTGGCAGGTATATCACGGGCCCGGATTTATGTATCAGGAGAGAACTTGCTGACCTTCACAAAGATGATCAGCATTTTCGATCCTGAAACGGTGGCTTTGAGCGGCTGGAACGATGGCAAGACCTATCCTTTAGCAAAAGTGTACTCCTTCGGCCTTAGTGTTAACTTCTAATTGATTTGTAATGAAAAGATTTCTAACCCATAAATTATATGCAGCACTTGCCTTCCTGGGGTTCCTGGGGATAACCAGCTGCAACGAATACCTGGACCGGGAGCCACTCTCAGAAGTCACACCTTCCAATTACCTTTGGAATGAGGCCGATCTGGCCGCGTATACTATAGCCCGGTACAACTTCCCAACGCACGGGGGCTTTACTGTCGGAACCCATGGCACCGACAATCATACCGACAATCAGGTGACCAGTGGCTTTGCTACCCGTTGGGTACCCGGTGAGTGGCGTGTTCCGCAGACAGGAGGTAGCTGGGAGTTTTCTCAGATCCGGCATACAAATTACTTCCTGGAAATAGCCGTACCGCGCTGGAAGCAGAATAAAATTACTGGAGCCCCTGCAAATGTTTCCCACTACATTGGGGAAGGTTACTTCCTGCGGGCTTATGAGTACTTCAACAAAGTACAGTGGCTTGGGGATTTTCCAATCATCAAAAATACGTTGCCGGATAAGATGGAAGAACTGGTGGCAATGTCCAAGCGCAGGCCGCGCAATGAAGTGGCGCGATTCATAATCTCTGATCTGGATTCGGCCATTCAGTTGCTAAGTACAGCACCTCCAGGCGGCAAAAATCGCATATCAAAGCATGCCGCGTTGCTGCTGAAATCGCGCGTGGCCCTGCATGAAGCTACCTGGCTTATGTACCACAAAGGCACTGCGCATGTGCCTGGCGGACCAGGCTGGCCGGGTGCAGGTAAAGTGGAAAACTTCAATATCAGTATTGATTCTGAAATTGATTATTTCCTGACGCAGGCCATGCAAGCATCCGAACAGGTAGCAGATGCCGTCCCTCTGGTCAACAACACGAAGGACAACGGCTACAATTCTTCCCAGAACCCGTATTTCACCATGTTCGCGGATGCTGACATGTCGAAATACTCAGAGGTACTGTTATGGCGCAAGTATGATCCGACCCAAGGTATAAATCATAATGTGAACCACTACATCAACCAGAACGGCGGCAACACCGGGTATTCAAGAGGATTAGTGGATAACTTCCTCATGAAGAACGGCCTGCCCATTTATGCAGCTGGCTCCGAGTACAAAGGAGACGACTACATTGCAGATGTGAAGGCAGAACGTGATAACCGTTTGCAGCTCTTCATGAAGGCTCCTGGCGAGCTACGCTATACCGACAGGACAAATCTTGATGGCAGCCTGATACTCGAAGGTAAACCGGATATTGTAGGCCTGGCAGAAACGCGCTATGTAACCGGTTATGCTGTTAAGAAGGGCTTCTCTTACCTGTGGGCCAACTCCCAAGGTAGCAATGGCTCTACCGGCAGTATCGTTTTCAGGGCTGTAGAGGCATATCTGAACTACATTGAGGCTGCTTACCTCAAAGAGAAGAGCATCAACGGAAAGGCTGCCCAGTACTGGAGAACCATCCGCCAGCGCGCAGGTGTTAACCCGGAGTTTGAAGTGACAATCAATGCCACTAATATGAACGAAGAGGCTAAAAATGACCTGGCCGCCTATTCAGCCGGTAACCTGCTGTCCGATGCGACCTTGTACAACATCCGCCGTGAGCGGCGCAGCGAGTTGGTAGCAGAAGGGTTGCGATACTACGACCTGAAACGTTGGAGAGCTTTGGACCAACTCAAGGCCAATCCTTATGTAATAGAAGGTTTCAAAGTTTGGGGCCCGATGCAGGAATGGTATAAGAACAGCGATGGTACTTCCAAGCTGATCGAAGCGGAAACGCCTGGAAAAACAGCCAACGTTTCTAAAAAATCATCCAGCCTATACCTGCGTCCATACCAGGTTAACTTGACTGCCAGCAACCCGGTAAGGGAAGGTTACAAATGGGCTTTTGCGCATTACTTAGAGCCGATCGCTGTACAGAACTTCATCATAACCGGTAACGCCGGAGATGTAGGCACATCTGTGATCTATCAGAATCCGGGCTGGCCAACGCAGGCCAATGCGGGTGCCATTGAGTAAGGCGTGTTGCTTGCAAAACCAGTCATCACCAGCGCCTTTTACCAAGGTATAGCATGCGCTGAATTATGACCGGTACATGTAAAGTTAGGATTAGATTAGAGTAAATAGATTAATGTTAGATTAAGGTGATGAAGGGGCTGCCATTCCGCTCGGATTGTGCAGTCCCTTTTACTCCTTACATGAATACCTGAAAAATGAAGCAGTGGTTTTGGGCTTTCCTGTTGATCATCTGTACAAGTTGTACCTCTCTGCCCCAGAAAGGAGGCTCTTCTGACTGGGTCCTGCTGTGGGAGGAAGAATTTGAAAAAGACGGGGCACCCGACTCAACCAAATGGAGTTTCTCCGGCAGACGTTCCCCCGACTGGGCCTGCTATTGCGCCGATAATCCCTCCACTACCTTTGTAAAAGATGGCCAGCTATACCTGCGCGGCATCCGGAACGAAGATCCGGCCGACACGGCCAAATACCAGACTGCCTGCATTCAAACCAAAGACAAATTTGCCTTCCGCTATGGCAAAGTAGAAGTGAGAGCCAAGCTCTCCAAAGGCAAGGGCTCCTGGCCTGCCATCTGGCTTATGCCACAAGATGCCAGGTATGGCGGCTGGCCACACAGCGGGGAGATTGACATCATGGAGCACCTCAACTACGACTCCATTGTGTACCAGACCCTGCACAGCCACTACATCGACAACTTAAAACAGAAAA
>NZ_JSYF01000478.1:0-4685 GCF_054824225.1 Pontibacter sp. HJ8 | reverse complement strand
ATTATAACTTATATTTCCTGCTAGAAGAAGTTAATGTTAAGAGAAAAGTTGTCACCTCGCGGCAGCAGGTGCACGATAACCCCACCGTTGGCAATCAGGCAGAAATTGACAGAGTATCTATAAATAAACTAGAGAACGATTTAATATAGAACTTATGGACAGGAAGAAATTCTTCAAAATCCGACTTTATCTGACAGGTATAGTATCCATTACTATAGGAGCACTTTTGGTTTGGCAGCATTATCACGGGGGCGTACCCATTCATCATATTGCGGCAGATGAAACTTTGCCCGCCATTTCAAATTGGTGGGGCGTTCTGTTGCTTCCGGTGCTAACATGGTTTCTCACGTATCGCATTCAAAAGAGAGTTTTTGGCAACAAAGACGCATATCTTGCTACTACAAAGTCTTTGCTACATGTGCTTTACAGGTTTACCGGCGCCTTGTTATTTGGAATCTTAATAGCAGTCTGCTTTTCTTTTGGGTATCATGACATGACGGGCAACCTGGTTTTAGGACTGCTTCCGGTTGCCATTTTCTTCCCCATATACCGGGCCGAGTGCCTGCTTGGGTTTGTGATCGCGATGACCTTTACATTTGGGGCGGTCCTCCCAACCGGGTTTGGGACATTCTTAACTCTGGTGGCAGCAGGGCTGTACCTATACATTCGGGCAGGAATCGTGTATGCCTGGTCAAAATTTGCTCCCCTGCTATCGTTCAGCAAACACAAGCCCCAGCCATGAAAAAGGAGAAGTAGTATAAGCAGCTTCTCGCCAAAATAAGGAGAGAATTAATAATGAAAGCCCGAATCATCAACAGCATCTGCCCGCAAGCTGGATGCTTCATGGGGAAAGAGCCGGGTCAGACTGGCAATGCCTCGTAGGAAGCTCAGATGTGAGCGCCCTGCCTGCCGCTAGCTACAAGACGTGAGCAGCAAGTGCTACAAAAAAAGTTAGAAACTTAATCCAAACGCTCATTATATTAAATCGAATGAATAAGATAAAAATGGTGGACGCTGATCAGGTTACGGCAGGCACTGTACAGGATTTACATAACATAAAGGATGCCCAACAGGATATGCGGGCAGCTTACCTGTATGGTTACACCGGAGTGTTGGTGTCGGGAACGGCTTGGCTTGTTGCCGGACTTGTAGCCCTGTATGTATCGCCAGAAAAAGCGGTCTGGACCTTACTAGTGGGAGGCGTTTTCATTCACCCTGTCAGCATTCTGCTCAATAAAGTTCTGGGAGCCAGTGGTGTTCACGCACAGAGTAACCTGCTGGGAAAGCTTGGCATGGAAGGAACAGTATTTATGATCATGTGCCTGCCGCTGGCCTATGGGCTGTCTTTTCAAAAAGTAGAATGGTTTTTCCAGGGGATGCTCCTCATCATCGGAGGCAGATATCTGACGTTTGCCACACTCTACGGTTCACGGATCTACTGGGCTTTAGGTATAGGATTAGGTATAGCTGGCTACCTTCTGTTTAACTTGAATTCATCTGCCCAAAGCACGGTTTTGGTGGGTGCCGCTATTGAGATCACTTTTGGCCTTCTGATGCTGACGGTACTTCGCAGGAGAAAAACCGCCCTGATCTAATTACTCGAGCTGAAAGCAAGCTAACAACAAGCGTATACCGCATGCTGCTGCTATACCTGGTCCAACCCCGAACCGTTATTAAAAATAACCCTATCATAATCTATTGAATGTGGGATTATTGCCTCTTCTCTTTTATATGCAGCATATTATATCTTCTGTGTGGCAATTATTTTTTATATTGATCTCACGATAAGCTAACATAACAAGAGATGAATACCGATTTAGTTGCTTACTACAAAGAGAGGGCACAGGAGTATGAGCAGGTATACCAGAAGCCTGAGCGGCAGGAAGAACTCTCAGAACTTACTGCCATACTTCAGGAGATATTTGCAGGGAAACACGTCTTCGAAATTGCGTGCGGCACGGGTTACTGGACCGAGCGTATAGCCAGAGCAGCTAACTTTATACTGGCCACAGATATCAATGAAGCGGTGCTCGATCTTGCCAGGGCAAAGTCTTATCCGGAAGAGCGGGTCACGTTCAAGCAGGCCGATATATTTAGTTTGAAGGATACCCTCGTCCGGTATGAAAGTATTTTCGGTGGTTTTATCTGGTCGCATATTCTGCTGCAGGACCTGCCTAAATTTATCGATATACTCAACAGCCGGGTGGTGGCAGGTGGCACGGTGGTGCTGATGGATAACAACTATGTGGAAGGAAGTAGTTTGCCTGTAGCCGAGCAGGATGAAGCCGGCAATACCTACCAGATCCGCACACTGGACAATGGAAGTACACACAGAGTACTGAAGAATTTTCCGACAGAGGAATTTTTGCGAAAAGTGCTGGAAGGCAAAGCCACGGATATTGAGTATATCAGGAAGGAGCATTACTGGCTGCTCCGCTACAAAGCCCTCTGACAAATCAGCCGGCGCGGTAACAAGGTATAGCGGCTGTTAGCTGGGCTTCTCCCGTTTGTCGGTGAATGGCTCCGGCCTGCTGGTCAGTTGCACCGGCTCGCCTCTGAAGCCGCTGTTCTCGTTGTGGTCATCGTAGGGCACTTTGATGCCGTGGTAATAGTCCTGCAGTTTGTAGTCTTTGCGAAGCGGGTGTCCTTCCCAGTCGGCAGAGCACAGGATACGGCGCATATCCGGATGATCCTGGAAGTATATTCCCACCAGGTCAAATATTTCCCGTTCGTGCCAGTCGGCCGTGCGCCAGATGGAGCTGACAGTCGGCACCTGGGGGATGGGCTCGCCCTCGGCATTGCGCGGCACGATCACTTTGAGCATCAGGTGGTGGTCGTAAGGTATGGAATACAGGTTATACACCACTTCCATCGTGCCTGCTTCGGGCCCATTGTCTATACCTGTCACGCAGGAGAGCGAATCAAAATAAGTCAGCTCGTTGTCATGCAGCTCCAGGCATACCTCCGCCAGGCGCTCCGTCTGTAGCACCAGGTAAGGTTGCAGGTTATCCGGCTTTTCGGAGACAATCACCTCTTCGCCAAACTTTCCTTTGATAAAATCTCTAAGCTCCCCGAAGTTCATTTGTTTAGTTTTGAATGAGTGATTGAGTGGATGAGTGAATAATGAGTGATAGATTTAAGCAGTTGGGTTTTGCGGAATATCCACCCTTGACTGATTATTATTCCCTTCCGTATTATCCATTCCTGCGTCCTCATTCGTAAATCCTAATTCTTCATTCTGAACTCTATTCGCCATGATCTGCTGCACGGCTCTGGGGGCACGGATGGTTTCCTTGCGGATGATCTCCTGTAAACGTAAGAAACCTCCGATCAAAGCTTCCGGCCGGGGCGGGCAGCCGGGCACGTATACATCGACAGGTATAATCCTGTCTACGCCCTTGACCACATGGTAGCCGTGTTCCCAGTAAGGGCCGCCGCAGTTGGAGCAGGAGCCCATCGAGATCACGTAGCGCGGCTCCGGCATCTGCTCATACAGCCTACGCACCCGGTCTGCCATCTTAAAGGTAACCGTACCGGCCACGATCATCACGTCAGACTGGCGGGGAGAAGCACGCGGTATAATGCCGAAACGGTCCAGGTCATACCCGGAGGCATAAGCACCCATCATCTCGATGGCGCAACAAGCCAGGCCGAAGCCCATCGGGAACAGCGAGGTGAGTCGCGCCCAATTGAGCAGGTCGTCCAGTTTGGTGATCACGACACCGCCTTCTCCCGTCTTATCCTGTGGTATATTCAAGTAGGAATTAGAAATTAATAATTAAGAATAATTTTCCAGTGCTCCATAAACGATAATCAGAACTGCTCACGTTTTGATACAAATCAAAAATGTTAACTGCTTCCTGATCGCTGTTTATTTTTTTACTGTTTATTGTTTCCTGATAACTGTTTTCTCTGTTCGTTCACGCGCTGGTATACATCCATCGGGATCCTGGAGCGGCTTTGCGGCACGACCGGCTTGGGCTTTATCCAGTCGAGGTGGCCTTTGACCCAGACATAGGCCAGACCTAATATCAGCACACCAATAAAGATGAACATCTCGATCAGCGAGAACCAGCCCCAGACACCATCCGTTGCCTCGATCAGCTCTCTTCTTCCGAACACAGTAGCCCATGGAAAAAGGAGAACCAACTCCACATCAAAAATGATAAAGATAAGCGCCACCACGTAAAACCGCGGATTGAACTGTACCCATGAATTGCCGATGGGCTCCTCGCCTGATTCATAGGTTGTCAGCTTCTCTGCGTTCGGCCGGTCCGGCCGAATGAGCTTCGAAGTGAACAAACCTATGATCACAAAGATCACACCGCCAATCAGGAACAGCAGGATGGTTCCGAAGTCCGAAAGGTATGTTTCTGCCATAGTACTGCAGCTGTTTTACACAAATTTACAATAAAATATTCACCCTACCCCTAAAAACAGGAAAGGTCCGGGGGATTGTTTGTCGACCCCATGCTCTCTTTCTTATGGAGGGCTCCTACCGCAAAGAGGGACTTTCTTGTTGCTGCCATTGGACAGGTATAAGCGTGGTAAAGAAGCTACCGCAGTTCCGGGTCCAACCACCCCTGCCCCTCCTTGTTGAAGGAGGGGAGCCTGCTATTGATAGAGCTCCAGTTCTTGTTTCATAGCAGGCGTAGAGTCATCCCCCTGCCCCCTTCGAAGGGGGA
>NZ_JSYF01000057.1:0-7504 GCF_054824225.1 Pontibacter sp. HJ8 | reverse complement strand
TCTCCAAAATGATTTCTTTCTTCGTTTTAGGCATTTTTGAAATACCCCCATCAGCTTCTAAGCAAAGCATCTTTTCTAGATACTAAACTCATCGCGATGGAGCTATAAATAAGTATGATTAATAGTTTAAGCAAATAAGTAGCACCAGGGATTCCCATTAGCAGTAAAAAACCACCGAATGATAGCCTGTTAAAAGTCCTTTGGGCTAATGTGGACCATCTTCCCGGCAGTGACCGGAATCGTCAGCTGTTTTCCCTGGTAGGCAAGCGTACATTCTCCGGTACTATCGGCCACTATACTGACCTGGAGCAGGCGGCCGTCCGCCCATTGCATACCGACCGTATACCCGCCTCTCGCTCTCAGCCCTGATATCTCACCTGTCTTCCAGGCAGAGGGCAGCGCAGGCAGGAGCTCGATTGTCTGGGTTTGCGACTGCAGCAGCATTTCAGCGATCCCGGCGGTTGCCCCCATGTTCCCGTCCAGCTGAAAAGGCGGGTGCGCATCCAGCAAATTAGCGTAAGAACCTGAGCCGCCGGCAAAAGACTCGGCATTGGAAGCGCCTCCTGCCGGTTTCAGAATCAGGCGATATAGTTGGTGGGCCCGGTCGCCGTTCCGCAGCCGCGCCCAAAAGTTGATCTTCCAGGCCAGTGACCAGCCGGTACCTTCGTCTCCTCTTGCCTCCAGGCTCACCTGCGCCGCTTTGGCCAGTTCAGGCGTCTCCAAAGGCGATATCTGCCGGCCGGGGTGCAAAGCAAACAGGTGCGACACATGCCGGTGCTTGTTATCCGGGTCATCCACGTCTTCCTTCCACTCCTGCAGCTGCCCCCAGCGCCCGATCTGTGGTGGCAGGATCTGATCCCGCACCTGCTGCGCCTGTTGAGCGAACTCCGGGTCGGTTCCTAACACGTTTGCTGCCTGGATACAGTTGTTGAGCACATCCCAGGCGATCTGGTGGTCCATTGAAGCGCCGCCCGAAATGCCACCGTGCTCCGGCGAGTAAGAGGGCGATGACACCAGGTGACCGCTGCTGTCCGGGGTCAGGTAGTCGATCCAGAACAGGGCGGCCTCTTTCATCACCGGGTAGGCTTTTAGTTTCAGGTATGCTTTGTCACGGGTATACTCGTAGTGCTCCCACAGGTGCTGCGCCAGCCAGGCAGCCCCTCCCGGAAAGAAGCCCCAGGGGAGCTCCCAGCCCGGGGCCGTATAGCCATAGGCATTGTTCATGGTGTTCACTACCCAGCCACGGGTATTAAAAAAGTCTTTGGCGCTTTGCCGGCCAGGAGCCACCAGCGAGGCAGTGTACTCTAGCAAGGGGATATGGCACTCCGAAAGATTCGTTACTTCAGCAGGCCAGTAGAGCATCTGCAGGTTGATGTTGGTATGGTAGTCTGCTGCCCAGGGCGGCTTGGTACTGTTGTTCCACTTGCCCTGCAGGTGCATCGGCATGGTGCCCGGCCGCGAGGCCGAGATCATGAGGTAGCGCCCGTACTGAAAGTAGAGCATTTCCAGGCCCCGGTCTTCTGTGCCATGGGCGTAGTTTCTCTGCCGGACATCCGTGGGCACATTGGCATGCTGTGCTCCTTCCAGCGTAAATTTTACCCGGTCAAACAGACGCGTATAGTCCTGGGTATGCTCTTTCAGAAGCGCATTGATACGTTGGTTCTTCACCGCATCCAACCGCTTAGCTATGATACTTTTGTAGTCAGTGCCTTTATAGGTGGGATATTCCCAGCTATAGTCCGTGGCGGCAGTATGGATTAGCTGCACCGATTTGGCATCACTGACCTCCACCACGCCATTTTCATAACTGATCTTGCCATCCGTCACAATGCGGTACGCGGTTTCAAATTCCTGCTTGTTGTCGTTGATGTGCCCGCCGAAGGTATAGATCCCGTTCTCAAATCGCTCATAGGCTTTCGGGTGAAGCGTTTTGTAGGTGATGGTATATTTCTCCGGACGGTTGGAGCTAAAGCTATAGACCATCACGCCCTTGGGGTAATTGCCAAAGTACTGGCGCTTATACCTGGTCTTCCCGATCTGGTAGCTCACGCTGCCAGTGGCAGTGTTCAGGTCCAGCTCGCGGTGGTAGTTTTGTGGCGTTGCTTCACCATGGCCCAGCTTCACGAAGAGATCGCCCATGGTTTGCTGCGCCCCGTAATCGCCCCACTCAGTACTGCCTTCCAGCTTAGCCGGAGCCATACCTGTCAGATGGCGCTGTACCAGTTGATTGGCCTCCTTTAGTTTGCTTTCGTTGATCAGCTGCCTGATCTCGGTCAGGTATTTCCAGGCATCCGGTTTATTGCCATGGTTATACTTCGGATTCGAATGCGGACCGCCGGACCACAGCGTGCCTTCCGAGAACTGCAGCTGCTCCTGCCCTACTCCTCCGAAAAACATAACGCCCATGTAGCCATTGCCGATCGGCAGCGCCTCCCGCATCCAGTCGGTGGCCGGTTTGTCATACCACAGTTTCAGCGTTTTGTCCTGGGCCAGGGCCGGCAACAACAGAATGACAAAGTATGGCAGAAGGAAAAATGCTCTTTTCAGGGAGGTCAACAGGTATATCATCAGCAGAATAGAATGGCTATACTTTTACAGTTCGCTTATTTGATCTGAAACTGCGGGTTCTCGGCCGGTGTGCGCATCTTGTCCATAACCTGCTCCAGTTCCTTGACTTTCTCCGGGTTAGCAGTCGCCAGGTTGTTTTGCTCCCCGATGTCTGTGCTCAGGTTGTAGAGCTCTGTTCGCAGAGGCTGTCCGTTCTTATAAAAGCGGATGGCTTTCCAGTTCCCTTTCCTGATTGCTTGCTTGAATCCTCCCTCGCCAAACTCCCAGTACAGTGCTTCATGCCGTTTCTGCTCTTTCTTTCCCAGCATATCTGCTGCAAACGAAACTCCATCTATGGCTTCCGGAGCTTTACTGCCAGTCAGTTGCGTAAAGGTCGGGAGGATGTCCCAGAAGGCACCGATGTGGTGGCTGGTGGTGCCCGGCTTGATTTTACCATCCCAGTAGGCAATAAACGGCACGCGTATACCACCTTCGTAGAGATCGCGCTTCACCCCGCGCAGCGGCCCGCTACTCTGGTGCGCCTCCATGGCATCGGCCAGAGTGCGCCCACCCTCGACGTGTGTACCGTTATCGCTGGTAAAAATGACCAGGGTATTTTCAGCCAGCCCCTGCTCTTTAAGCTTTTGCATGATCTGGCCCACATAATCATCTAGTGCCGTGACCATAGCAGCGTAGGCCGCTTTCGGGTAGGGCTGCGGACCGTACCACTGGCCAGGCTTCTGCGCCACTTCAGGAGCAAAAATGCTTCCGCCATCATCGGTCAGGTAGGGCTGCAGGTACTTGTCCTGCACCTTCAGCTCCGCATGGGGCAAGGTATAGGACACATATAAAAAGAATGGATTCGACTTCTGCTCCTCAATAAAAGCCAGGGCATCCTCCGTGAAAATATCGTTCACAAAACTGCCTGCCGGAACAGGCACCTTGGTGCTCTTGCCGTTGGCCAGCCGCCATAAAGAATCCGCCTGCTGCTTGTGCCCCTCAAGGTGATGCAGGTGCCCGGTAAAGAAATCCCAGCCCTGTTTTTCAGGAACTCCGGTGGTGCCTTCGAGCCCCAGTCCCCATTTGCCCACCATACCTGTTCTGTAGCCGTTTTGCTGCAGCAGTTTGGCCAGGGAGGTATCGGTGGGCCGCAGCGGTACTTCGCCGTTGCCCCGGATATAGGTATGGCCCGTGTGCTGCCCTGTCATAAGGGCTGCCCTGGAAGGCGCGCAGACCGTAGAACCGGCATAAAACTGGGTATAGCGCCTGCCCTGCTCGGCCATTTTAGTCAGATGGGGCGTTCTGATGCTGGTTTGACCGTAGGGGGCGATATCGCCATATCCCATGTCATCGGCCAGGATAAAGACAATGTTGGGCTTTGCAGATACGGCGTCCTTTTCATTCTCCCCCACAGCCGTACGGCAGGAGGATATGAGCAGGATACAAAGAAAAAAGAGACTGCTGATTAGGAGTTTCATCAGGTGTAGGTATAGCAATTCACTACTCACAACAGGCACATGACCTGTAGAAGAGACTTAAAAATAGCTATTAAAAGATGTAATCTGAAATACGGGACTACACAAACGGTTGCGTAGCATTAAGGCCGAGTACTTTGCCCATTTTTCGATACTTTCATCGGAAAGAAGGTCAAGGCACTTATGCCCTGGTCCCTCAAGTCAAATGCTGCACAAGCACCTGAATCATCTTTTATCAACCAATTAGTTTTTAGTCCCATACTACTAGATCATGCGTAAACTTTATGCGTTCCTATTTGCCCTGCTAGTTGCCATCCCGCTACAGGCACAGCAAGTCCCCTCGGAGGTGCTTACGCCTCAGATCGTGGAGGTAAACCGGATGCCGATGCGAGCCGCTTCCTTCGCTTTCGAAAACAAAACACTGGCTGAGCAACGGCAGAAAGAAAAATCAGAATACTTCATCTCCCTTAACGGCACCTGGAAATTTAACTGGGTACAGAACCCCCAGCAACGCCCCACAGATTTCTATAAGACCGACTTCAACGATGCCCAGTGGGATAACTTTAAGGTGCCGGCCAACTGGGAAGTGAACGGCTACGGACTCCCGATCTATGTGAACCACCCTTATGAGTTTGCCGGCCACGCCAAGAAAGGCGCCAAGCTCAACCCGCCCCACGATATCCCGGCAGACAACAACCCGGTAGGTTCTTACCGCAAGAAATTCACGCTGCCCGAGAACTGGGACGGCCGTCAGGTGTTCATCCACTTAGGAGCGGTTAAATCCGCGTTCTTTATCTGGGTGAATGGCCAAAAGGTGGGCTACAGCGAAGACAGCAAACTGGCTGCCGAGTTCGATATCACGCCTTACGTGAAAAAAGGCGAGAACCTGGTAGCCCTGCAGGTATACCGCTGGAGCACCGGCTCTTACCTCGAGGCGCAGGATATGTGGCGTATCTCCGGTATCGAGCGTGAAGTATACCTCTACTCCACCCCCAAACTCGACATCCGCGACTTTAAGGTAATGGCCACGCTGGACGAGAGCTATACCAATGGCGTGTTTGACCTGACGGCAGAGATCAACAGCTACAAACTGGACCAGAAAACCCTGCATAGCAAACCTGACACCTTCGCTATTGAAATTGAACTGGTAGACGCTGCCGGCAAAACTGTTTTCACTGATAAGACACAGGACGTGCAGCGCGTGCTGGGTAACTATAAAAAGGAGGTGAAATTCCAGAAAACAGTCCCGAACGTAAAAACCTGGTCTGCCGAAATGCCTTACCTCTATACCTTGTACATCACCCTGAAAGACAAAGACGGCAAGGTGGTAGAAGTGGTACCGCAACGCGTGGGTTTCCGCTCCGTGGAAATCAAGGACAAGAACTTTTTGGTGAACGGCAAGCGTGTGTTCTTAAAAGGCGTGAACCGCCACGAACACAACCCGACCAAGGGCCACGTGCTGAGCAAAGCCGACATGCGCAAGGACATGGAGATGATGAAGAAGCTAAACGTGAACGCTGTACGCCACTCGCACTACCCGCCTGATCCGTATTGGATGGAGCTTTGCGACGAGTATGGTTTGTATGTGATAGAGGAGGCCAACATCGAATCGCATGGCCGCGGCTATGACCTGGCCTATACCTTCGGTAACGACAAAGCATGGCGCAACCCGCACTTCGACCGTATTTCGCGCATGTATGAGCGCAGCAAAAACTATACTTCTGTCGTGACCTGGTCGCTGGGCAACGAGGCCGGTAATGGCACCAACTTCTACGAAGCCTACGACTGGATGAAAACTCAGGACTTCCGCCCGGTGCAGTACGAGCGCGCCGGATGGGATTACAACACCGACATCATCGTGCCGCAATACCCAAGCCCGAACTGGCTGAGAAAATATGCCCAGGGTAAACCGGACCGTCCGCTGATCATGAGCGAGTACGCGCACATCATGGGCAACAGCCTGGGTAACTTCCAGGATTACTGGGATGTGATCGAGACAGAACCCTACCTGCAGGGCGGCTTTATCTGGGAGTGGATCGACCAGGCCATTGACACCGTGAAGAACGGCAAGCGCATCATGGCTTATGGCGGCGACTTCCCACTCAGCGGTCCGGTAGATGAGAACCTGAGCGACAACAACTTTATTGTGAAAGGTGTGGTAACGGCTTACCGTGGCCTGACCCCGATGGCAGTGGAGGTGAAGAAGGTATACCAGCACATCAAGACTAAGTATAACGGCAACAACAGCCTGGAAGTGAAAAACGGCTACTTCTTCCGTGACCTGAGCAACTATCAACTCAACTGGGAAGTGCTGGAAAACGGCAAGATCATCGAGAAAGGAAGCATCAAAGACCTGAATGTAGCGCCGCAGCAAAGTATAACCCTGACCCTTCCGATCAAGAAGAAGCAGCAAACAGGTCGGGAGTACTTCCTGAACGTGCGCTATACCTTGAAAAATGCCGAGCCGTTCCTGGAGAAAGGCTATGAGATCGCCAACGAGCAGTTTGCCCTGAACCCGGCCCTGCAGCCGGCCACGCTAGCCGCAGGCGGTAAAGGCACGCTGAAAGTAAGCGAGAATGGTGATAACCTCGTGCTGACCGGCAAGGACTTTACCGTGAGCTTCGACAAGAAGAACGGCACGATGAACGGCTATACCTTGAAAGGTGAAACGCTGCTGCAGCAAGGTCCGAAGCCAAGCTTCTACCGCGCCCCTACCGACAACGACATCGGGGCAGGCTACAACAAATCGAAGCGCATGTGGCGCGAAGCCTACGACAACGGCAAACTGACCAACGCCAAGCATACTCAAACCGCCAACGGCTACGAGGTGACCTTTGAGAAGGAGCTCGTAAATGGTGACGCAACTACCTCACAGGTATTCACCATCTTCAACGACGGCACTGTAAAGGTTGACAACCGCGTTAAGCCGCTGAAAGGCGAACACAAAGTGCTGCTGCGTGTAGGCAACGACCTGCAACTGAGCAAAGCGCTGGACAACATCGAGTTCTACGGCCGCGGCCCGTGGGAAAACTACTGGGACCGTAAAACCGCCTCTTTTGTAGGAGTCTATAAGCAGAAGCTGGATGAGCAGTACTTCCCGTACGCCCGTCCGCAGGAAAGCGGCAACAAGTCGGATGTGCGCTGGGTAAACCTGACCAGCAAGAAAGGCAAAGGCCTGCGCTTTGAGTTTGCCGACAGCCTGCTCAACTTCGCTGCCCTGCCTTATACCCTGCAGGACCTGGATCCGGAGCAGGACAAGAAGCAGTACCACTCCGGCGAACTGGAGAAACGCGACCGCATTTACCTGCGCGTAGACCTGCAGCAAACCGGTATGCAAGGTATGGACAGCTGGGGCAGCCAGCCGCTGGAGCAGTACCGAATCCCATACAAAGACCACCAGTACAGCTACTGGATCAAGCCGCTCCGATAACCCTCAGCAGGCAGGTATAACAAAGGCCGAAGTATAGCTATACTTCGGCCTT
>NZ_JSYF01000477.1:0-4165 GCF_054824225.1 Pontibacter sp. HJ8 | reverse complement strand
CCACAAAGTCAATGTTCGGGGTTACGCCCATGGCCTCAAACGTATTCAGGGCCAGCGCCATAAAGGTGCGGGCTTTGCCAGAGCCGAGGTTGTAGATGCCGGAGTTCTTGCGGTGGTGCATCAGGAAGAGGCATACCTCTACCACGTCCTTCACATACACAAAGTCACGCATCTGCTCGCCGTCGGCAAAGTCCGGGTTGTGGGAGCGGAACAGCGTCAGGCTGCCTTTCTCCTTGATCTGGTTGTAGGCATGGAAAATAACCGAGGCCATACGGCCTTTGTGGTATTCGTTGGGGCCATACACGTTGAAGAACTTCAGGCCGGCCCAGAAGAAAGGCTTTGCCGTCTGCTCCAGCGCCCACTTATCGAAGTCGTTCTTGGAGTCACCGTAAGGGTTGAGCGGCTTCAGCAACGGAATAATGGCTTCGTTGTCGTCGTAGCCAAGGGTGCCGGAGCCGTAGGTAGCTGCCGATGAGGCGTATACCAGCGGGATCTGGTACTCGCAGCAGGCATTCCATACCTGTTTGGAGTAGTTCAGGTTGAGCAGGTCGAACACATCCTTGTTAAATTCAGTGGTATCAGTGCGCGCACCCAGGTGGAAGATGAATTCTACTTCCTCGTAGTTATCGTCCAGCCACTCCATGAAGCCGTCGCGGTCCACATACTCCTTTATCTTTTTCCCTTTGAGATTATCTTCTTTTTTGGCGACGGAGAAATTGTCCACCACCACGATATCATTAAAATTAGCTGCATTGAGCCTGCCCACGAGGCAGCTCGCAATAAAGCCGGCAGCACCAGTTACAACGATCATAATTCAGTTTTATAGGCTGTAATGTAAATTGCGTTAAATTTACGAAAATAAACGGAGCAGGCTGCGCCATTCGTCGTGCCGCTCTTCAAAGCAAGAAACTAAGCTATACCTTGTACCTATACCTGAAACGGCTTCCTGGTGTTCTCTTCCTGCTCATCGCCCTGGCGTGCAGCCCTGACACGAAACAGCAGACAGGGGAGGAGCTGGTGCTGCAGGACGGCCTGGGCCGCGAAGTGCGGCTTCCGCACCAACCCAAACGCGTGCTGGCTTTCGCTTCCTCCATGACCGAAATGCTCTTTGCCGTCTGCGACACCGCCAATATCGTGGGTCGCACCCCCCAATGCGACTACCCGACAGGTGTGTACAGCAAACCCATCGTGAACAACTACCCGGTAGACCTTGAGCAGGTGCTGGCCCTGAAGCCGGACCTGGTGTTTACAGTAGAAGGTATAACCCCCCTGGAGATCGCGGCGCGGCTGGAGGAACTGGGTATACCGGTCTACTATCAGAAATACCGCTCGGTAGAGGATATCTTTCAGGGTATAGAAGACCTCGGCCGTATCATGAACCGGGAGCAGCAGGCCAACCACCTGGCCGATTCGCTCCGAAAACAGGTACAGGCAATCGAGCACAGGTATAGCCAGCAGGCGCACAAGCAGCGCGTACTGACCATCACCTGGAGCGACCCGATCTATGTATACGGCCAGAACACGATCCTGACAGACCAGCTGCGCATACTGGGAGCGCAGAATGCGGTGCAGGAAGTATTCGATCAGCCTTACCCGGCCCTCTCGCGGGAGTATGTACTCAAACTTAACCCGGATGTGCTGCTGGGCGGAAGTCCCGAGCGTCTGGAGAAGGAATTCTTCAGTCTCTACCCGGAGCTGCGCAAAATAGCCGCTTACCAAAACAAGCGTATCTACGCGCCAACCGGAAACCTCATCGAGCGGCCCGGCCCACGCGTGGTGGAATCGATTGTTGAACTGGAGGGCTTTCTGTACCCATGAGCAAAGCGTTCTACTTCCTGTCTGCGCTGTTCCTCATCCTGGTAGCCCTGGTACTGGGCCTGCAGGTAGGAACTTTCGAAGCCGACCTGGGCACGATCAGCAACGCTTTCCTACACTATGATCCGGACAACACGACCCATTATGCGATCATGCACCTGCGCCTCCCGCGGCTGTTACTGGCCCTGGTGGTAGGCGCATCGCTGGCTTTTTGCGGTTACCTCATGCAGGCGATGGTCAACAACGGGCTGGCCGATCCTTACCTGCTGGGTACGGCTTCGGGCGCCTCTTTGGGAGCCGTCATCGTTTTCTTTGGTTTTGTGGAGATCACAGTAGCGGGCATCTATATGCCGCCTGTCTTTGCCCTGATGGGTGCCTTTGCGGTGACGCTGGTGGTGGTGATGCTCGGTTACCGCAAAGGGCAACTCATACCGGCGCAGCTGCTGCTGGCAGGTATAGCCATCAGTTCGCTGGTAACCGCCATGGTTGGTTTGCTCACGTTCCTGTCCGATTCGGAGGGCAAGCTCAGGTCCGTTATTTTCTGGTCGATGGGTAGCTTTGAGCGGGCCAGCTGGGCAATGCTGCCATACCCTGCCACGGCTTTGCTGGTCGCGCTTTTCCTGTTCGCTTTCATGCAGAAGCAGCTCAACATCCTGCTGCTGGGCGCTGACCGGGCGCAGGCGCTGGGCGTGCAGGTCGTCAGGACGCGCTGGATCATCCTGGCCACCGTTTCCATCGTGACAGGCTTTGCGGTCGCTACTTCCGGGCCGATCGGTTTTGTCGGGCTGATCATACCGCACGTCACCCGGGGGCTGATGGGGGCAACCGGTAAAGCCAATTTACTTTTCTGTGCCTTTATCGGCGGCTTTTTCATGCTTTTATGTGATTTGCTCTCCCGCCTGCTCTATCCGCCGGCAGGACTGCCAATTGGAATCATTACTTCGTTCTTTGGTGTTCCTTTCTTTGTATATTTGTTGTCTCGAAAGAATTATAAGTTTAGCAGTTAGATGATTTACGTAAGCAGGTTAGAGCATTTTAATGCAGCCCACAAGCTGCACAACCCGAACTGGTCGTTGGCAAAAAATAAGGAGGTGTTCGGGCCATGTGCGAATACCAACTGGCATGGGCACAATTATGAGCTGATCGTGACCGTAAAAGGAAAGCCGGACCCCGATACCGGTTTTGTCGTGGATCTGAAAAAACTGAGTACCCTTATCCGCAAGCACATCATTGAGAAGGTAGACCACAAGAACCTCAACCTCGATGTGGCCTTTATGGAAGACAAACTGGCCAGCACAGAGAACCTGGTCGTTGAATTCTGGAAGATCCTGGAGCCTAAAATCGCTGAAATTTCAAGCGCTAAGCTACATAGCCTGAAATTATATGAGACGCCACGTAACTACGTGGAGTATTTCGGCGAATAAGCAACATAGCCTGCGGGCTATACCTGCTGTTGCTTTCAAAAACCTGCCGCATACGGCAGCTCCAAACGGATACAGACCACATGAAATATTACATAATAGCTGGTGAGCGCTCTGGCGATCTGCACGCGTCCAACCTTATTAAGCAGCTCCGGAAACAAGACCCTGACGCTGACATAAGAGGGTGGGGAGGCGACATGATGCAGGATGCCGGCATGCACCTGGTGAAGCATTACCAGGAAATGGCCTTCATGGGCTTTGCCGAGGCAGCTGCCAACTTTTTCAAGATCATGGGCTTCCTGCGGGAGTGCAAAGCCGACATCACCGCTTTCAAACCGGATGTGGTGATCCTGGTGGATTATGCCGGGTTCAACATGCGCGTTGCCAGCTTCGCCAAAGACAAAGGGCTGAAAGTTTTCTATTACATCTCCCCCAAACTCTGGGCCTGGAACCAAGGGCGCGTGCACAAGATCAAACGCCTGGTGGACCGTATGTTTGTGATCATGCCCTTTGAGGAAGATTTCTATGCCGGCTTCGATTATAAAGTGGACTACATCGGCAATCCCGTTTCTGACTCGGTCAATGACCATGTTGTGGCGCCGGACTTCCGGAGCCGCAACATGATTCATAACAACAAACCCATCATTGCCATACTTCCCGGTAGCCGCAAGCAGGAGATCGAGAGCATGCTGCATGTGATGTTGAGCGTGTTGCCGTCCTTCCGCGATTACCAGTTTGTGGTGGCAGGTGTCTCCAACTTCTCGAAGGAGTATTACGAGCAGTATAACAAAGACCCCAACATCAAGATCATCTACGACCAGACCTACGACCTGCTTGCCCATGCAAAGGCGGCGCTGGTGACGTCTGGTACGGCTACCCTGGAAACGGCGCTGTTCGATGTGCCGCAGGTAGTCTGCTACAAGACCAGT
>NZ_JSYF01000056.1:0-18871 GCF_054824225.1 Pontibacter sp. HJ8 | reverse complement strand
GCAGTGTGCGCAGCTCCTGCGAGTGTCTGATATGGGATTGGTAATTGAAAAAAGGGTGCGACAGAACGCGGATTAGAAAATCCCGAACAGCACCAGTAGGTAGGGACAGGTCGCAACCTGTCCGCTCGTGCACCAAGTATAGGTATAGGAAAACGCTCTTCGGGATTTCCCAATCCCGAAGCCAAGCTGTAGGGGATATCCTTATCCCCGTGTGTAGGTATACGCGGGTTAGGAAACCCGCAACAGCGTAGATTCGGATTAAGAAATCCGAATCAGCTTAGGTATTAGGTATAGCTGCGTAAAATTACCAGCTGCTGCTGGCCCCGCCGCCGCCAAAGGAGCCGCCTCCAAAGCCGCCAAAACCTCCGCCTCCGCCGCCTCCAAAGCCGCCACCCCCGCCAAACATACCGCCACCGGTACGGAAGGTGCCAAAAGCGCCCGGACCCAGTATCGGGCCGCCCAACGTGCGTACGCCGCGACCTCCCCGGCCGCCGCCTTTGAAACGGGAAAGAATAAATACCAGGATGAGCACGATCAGGATGATGGTAAACATAGAAGGTCCTTCCTCGTTGCCGCCTGCCTCCGGATCGGCCTGGTACTCTCCGCTGGCCAGGCTGATGATCAGGTTCGTCGCCTCGTTCAACCCTTTGTAGAACTCTCCCTGCTGGAAGTTTGGTTTGAGCGTGCGCTCAGTGATGCGCTTCGCGATGGCGTCAGGGATGATGTGCTCCATCCCGTAACCCGTCTGGATAGCTACCCTGCGCGGCTCGAGCGACACCAGTATCACCATACCGTTGTCATTCTTGCTGCCGCCCACGCCCCAGCGCTCTCCCAGTTCCGCTGCATACTGGTTGGCATCGTAATCCCCGATCGATTTGATGGTGACGATGGCGATCTGGGTCGAGGTGGTGTCGCTGTAGTTGACCAGTTTCTGTTCCAGGTCTGCTACTTCGCCTTGGGTCAGGATGCCGGCCAGGTCGTTTACCAGGCGGGGCGGGTTAGGCCGCGGCGGAAAATCATCACCCTGGGCCAGGGCAAAAACACTTACTAGGAGCAGGTATAGGAGCAGGAAGGATTGTTTCATAGGATGTTAGTCTCCGAACGATACATCATCGCTCAGTTCGTTTATATCTCCTTTATTTTCATAAGGGAAATGCGTTTTTAGCTGTTCACCAGCCATCACGATGCCTTTGGAGAGTCCAGCGGCATACTCTCTTTTCTTGAAGTGGGAGATAACGACCTCCGTGATGTCTTCCCAGTAGCGATCCGGTACGATGGCATTGATACCGGCGTCTCCCAGCACGGCGAACTGGTGGTCTTTGATTGCCACATAGAACAGCACGCCGTTGCGAAGTTTGGTCAGGTGCATGTGCAGCTGGGCAAAAACCGTTGTAGCGCGGTCCAATACCTCCCCTTCGCAGTGGTTTTCGATGTGCACCCGTATTTCGCCGGACGTGTTGCGCTCTGCCTCCCGGATTGCCTGCTGTATGAGCTGTTCGTCTGCCTCGGTGATCGTGTCTTTAGGCATTTGCTGGATTGCTGAATGGTTGTAAGGTTAAATTGTTAAATAGTGGGTAGACCAACCATCAAACAATTTAACCATTGAACAATTGGATTTCTAAAACTGTACGTTGGGGGCCTGTTGTGCGCCTGCTTCTGCCTGGAAGTGGCCTTTACGCTCGAAGCCGAATATGCCGGCCATTAAATTATTGGGGAAGGAGCGGACGGTCGTATTGTAATCCTGCACCGACTCGTTGAATTTTCGCCTTTCCACCGAGATCCGGTTTTCAGTGCCTTCCAGCTGCGCCTGCAACTCCAGGAAGTTCTGGTTCGCTTTCAGCTCCGGATAGCGCTCCACCGATACGAGTAACTTACTCAAAGCGCCTCCCAACTCATTTTGTGCCTGCTGGAAACGCTGAATATTCTCCGGTGTCAGGTCATCGGCGTTGAGTTGCACGCTGGTAGCCTTGGCGCGGGCATTGATGACACTCTCCAGGGTTTCTTTTTCAAAATTGGCGGCGCCTTTCACCGTGTTCACCAGGTTAGGGATAAGGTCAGCGCGGCGCTGGTAGGCGTTCTGTACGTTTGCCCAGGCAGTTTCCACAGTTTCGTCTTTCTGCACCATCGTGTTGTAGCCGCATGACGACTGGGAAGCAAGGATGACAAATCCGATCAGGTAAAAGAAAAGCTTTTTCATGTTTATGTTAAGATATGGTTAGTGTACGGTGCATTGTGCAAAGCTAAGCGATATGATTACGAAAAACGTATCGTTGCGTTGTAAAGCCTGCCGGTCAGGTATAGCTGCAGCAGCTAAGCTATACCTGGAGAGCCTGAGCAGGGACCTGTTGGTTGGATGCAACCTTTTTCAAAAAATAACATCCCGTAAACGGTGCTGCCTCTGCAAATTACCAGTAAAAATTTAATATATTGCTCAAAAAGTGTAGTATATGAAAGTCGTTATTCCTGTTGCTGGCATTGGTTCTAAGCTTCGCCCGCACACCCACACACAGCCCAAGTCGCTGGTTCCGGTGGCCGACAATACTATACTGGGGCATATCGTGGAGAAGCTGTTAGAGGCAGGTATCCGGGATTATGTGTTCATCATCGGCTACCTGGGAGATAAAATAGAGCATTATGTGCGGCAGAAATATCCGGACATCCGGGCTGAGTTTGTGGTGCAGGAGCCACGCGAAGGGCTCGGCCATGCGCTCTGGATCGCCCGCGAAACCTACCGCCACGAAGAAAGTGTGCTCATCATGCTGGGCGATGCCATTGTAGAAGTAGACCTGCAGGCCATCATTGATTCTCCCAACTCGGTACTGGGCGTCAAAAAAGTAGCCAAGCCTTCGCTTTTCGGCGTGACCGAAGTGGGCAATGATGAGTTTATTGTGAAGCTGGTGGAAAAACCCCGCATCCCCAAGTCCAACTTTGCGCTGGTAGGCCTCTACAAGATCATGCACCCGCAGCGGCTGGTAGACTCGCTGGAATACATCATCACCGAGGGCGTGCGGACCCACCAGGAGTACCACCTGACCGATGCCCTGATGCACATGATCCGGAAGGGCGAAAAGATGGTGACCTGGAACGTAGACAACTGGTTTGACTGCGGCCGGAAAGAAACCCTGCTGGAAGCCAATGCCAAGCTGCTGAGCCGCCCCAGATTCCGGGAGCAGGACCTAAGCGGCAAATACCCCGGCAACATCATCATTCCGCCGGTCAGTATTGGAGCCGGCTGCACGCTGGTCAACTCCATCATTGGCCCGAACGTGGCCATTGGCGACAATACCACCATCGTCCGTTCCTCGCTGAGCAACTCGATCATCGGCACGTACTCGGAGCTGCAGAATGCCGTGATGCACGATTCCATCATCGGCAGCGACGCCAGTTTCAAGGGGCTGAGCCACAGCCTCAACATCGGCGACAGCACCGAGATCAACTTCGGGCAGTAGCGGGCGAAGCAGAAATGCGGCGAATTGCGTATCTTTACACTTTATACACAAAGCTATTAGTTCTATATACTTCGTATAGCCATATGAAAAAAACAACAATGTTGCTGCTGGCCGGCGGCCTGACGGCTGTCTCGGCGTGCAAATCATCCCAACCCGAAACTACTGCCACTGGCATGAATACCGACACGACTACAACTGCTGCCGCCGCAGCTCCTGAAACACAACTTAATTACCCCGAAACCAAAAAAATAGACCACACCGATGGCTATTTCGGTACGAAGGTCGCAGATCCTTACCGCTGGCTCGAAACCCATAACGAGGACGTGGACAAATGGATTGAGGAGCAGAACAAGGTTACTTTCAGCTACCTGGACGGCATTGAGTTCCGCGACAAGATCAAAGAGCGCCTGACCAAGATCTGGAACTACGAGCGTTACGGGGCTCCCTTCGAAGAAGGCGGCAAGTACTACTTCTACAAGAACAACGGACTGCAGAACCAGAGCGTGCTGTACGTACAGAATTCCCTGGAAAGTGAGCCAAAGGTATTCCTGGACCCGAACAAGTTTTCAGAAGATGGCACGGTGGCCCTGACCGCGCTGGCTTTCGACAAAAATGCCAAGTACGTAGCTTACGGTACCTCCAGCGGTGGTTCTGACTGGAACACTTACGAGGTGATGGAAGTGGCCACCGGCAAAAAGCTGAATGATAAAGTGGAATGGGTGAAGTTCTCCGGCCCGAGCTGGTACAAGGACGGCTTCTTCTACAGCCGCTACGACGCGCCGACCGAAGGCAACAAACTGGCCAACAAGAACGAGTACCACAAGGTATACTACCACAAGATCGGCACGCCGCAGAGCCAGGACAAGCTGGTGTACGAAGACAAAACCAAGCCGCTCCGCAACTTCTACGGCCAGACAACAGACGACGAGCGCTTCCTGATCCTGAACGTGTCGGAAGGTGCCAGCGGTGCCAATGCCCTGTACTACCGCGACCTGACCGATGCCAAATCTGCCATCAAGCCGATCGTGGATAATTTCGAGTCAGAATACAATGTGGTGGACAACATTGGCGACAAGCTGCTAGTGCGCACCAACAAGAATGCGCCGCGCTACCGCCTCGTGCTCATCGACCCGAAAAAACCGCAGGAACAGAACTGGAAAGTAATTGTGCCGCAGAATGAGAACGTGATGAACAGTGTCTCCTTCGTGGGGGGCCGCATCATTGCCTCTTATATGAAAGATGCTGCCAGCGAAGTGGTGGTATTCGATACCAACGGCAAGCAACTGAACAAGGTAGAACTGCCGTCCATTGGTACGGTAGGCGGCTTTGGCGGTGAGAAAGACGACAAAGAAACCTTCTTTACTTTCACCTCCTTCACTTACCCGCCGACCATCTACCGCTACGATGTGCCGAACAACAAAGTATCGCTGTTCCGCAAGACGGAGGTAGACGTAGATACCGAAGCGTACGAAACCAAGCAGGTATTCTATACCTCCAAGGACGGTACCAAAGTGCCGATGTTCATTGTGCACAAAAAAGGTCTGGTGCTGGACGGCAACAACCCGACTTACCTGTACGCTTACGGTGGCTTCAACATTTCCCTGACGCCAAGCTTTAGCATTGCCAACATGCTGTGGCTGGAGAACGGGGGCGTGTACGCCATGCCGAACCTGCGCGGTGGCGGTGAGTACGGTGAGGACTGGCACAAAGCCGGTATGACACCCAACAAGCAGAATGTGTTTGATGACTTCATCGCGGCAGCTGAATACCTGATCAAAAACAAGTATACTTCGAGTGAGAAACTGGCCGTGGGCGGTGGCTCGAACGGCGGTCTGCTGGTAGGCGCCTTCATGACGCAGCGTCCGGAACTGGCCAAAGTCGCTCTTCCTGCCGTGGGTGTGATGGACATGCTGCGATTCCACAAGTTCACCATCGGGTGGGCCTGGGTACCGGAGTACGGTTCTTCAGAGGACGCTGCGCAGTTCAAGAACCTGTATGCCTTTTCGCCGCTGCACAACATCAAGGAAGGTGTGAAATACCCCGCTACCATGGTGAAGACTGCTGACCACGACGACCGTGTGGTGCCGGCGCACTCTTTCAAGTTCATCTCCGAGCTGCAAGACAAAGGCGCACCGGGTAACCCCTACCTGATACGTATCGATGTGCGTGCGGGGCACGGTGCCGGCAAGCCAACTTCCCTCGTGATACAGGAGTGGGCCGATACCTGGGCCTTCATGTATAAGAACATGGGTGTGAATCCTTACGCAGACCAGCAATAGGTATAGCTGCTAATTTAAAATAAGAAAAGCCGGTGCTACTTGATGTGGCACCGGCTTTTTGTTTGCAGGAGAGGTATAGTTGCAGGTAGAAGTATTGTGTTTATATAGAATAATTTATATGTTTAAAGAATAACTAACCTAAAAACATACTTTATGGAAGCAGAATTTTACAACGAACAACCTCAGGGGCTGAACATCAATTTGGATTCAAAAACTTTTTTATTGAATACAGCCAAATGGGGCAAGTTTTTGGCCATTGTCGGGTTCGTTTTCGTTGGCCTGATGGTAGCAGGCGGCTTGTTTGCCTCCACCGTGCTGGGTGCCATGGGCGAGGGAGCTGGACTGGGAGGAAGCGCGATGGGTAGTGCATTCTTCGGCGTATTTTACCTGCTGTTTGCTCTCCTGTATTTTTTTCCGGTTCTATACCTGTATAAGTTCTCCTCCAAAATGAAAATCGCTCTTAGCGCGAACAACGAAGAGCTGGTGTCGGAGTCATTCAAGAGTCTGAAGTCGCTCTTCAAGTTTATGGGTGTTCTGACCATCGTCATGCTGGTAGCGTATGCCTTGGCTTTGCTGGCAGTAGCTTTCGGGGCCGCCCTGGGCACTTCGCTTTAAGAGCTTCTGATTACATACAAAGCAAGAGAGCACACTGCAAGGTGTGCTCTCTTGCTTTACCGCTATACCTGACTTGGCCCCAACGCTGTTTCTTGCGTACCTTGCAGTCAGGAACCACCACACACGCTATGAAATCAACGACAGGGCAAAGTCCGTTTACCGTGCGCTCCACCGAGATAGGCTTCAGCGGGCAGGCCACCTTGCCGGCGCTGGTCGGCTACATGCAGGAAGCCGCCTGGGACAATACCGCCACCATGGGCATCTCGATGTATGAGCTGCTGGAGCGGGGCATGACCTGGGTGCTGCAGCGTATGCGCGTGGAGATGTTCCGTTACCCCAGGCATCGCGAAGCTATAACCGTCGAGACATGGGCCTCCGGCCGGGAACGGGTATTTTTGCACCGCGACTTCAGGGTATACAGCGCCGAGCGGGAGCTGCTGGGGCAGGCAACCAGCGTATGGCTGGTGATGGACGTGGTGAAGCGCCAGCTGGTATCGGTGCCGGACTTCATTACGGCCATAGAAGTGGTGCCGGGACAGGAGCCGTTGCCCTTTGCCAAAGGCAAGCTGCCGCAACTGCTGGAAGCAAGGTATGAGGAGCACATGCCGGTGCGCTGGCACGACATCGACCTCAACCGCCACGTCACGAACACGCGCTTGCTGCAGTGGGTGCTGGAAACCTTGCCCGCAACGGTGCCGGAAAAACAGCAACTGAAAGAAGTGGATATTATCTTTAAGGCCGAAAGCACACTAGGCGACACCGTGGTCGCTACCGCAGGTCCTGCAGATGGCGCATCCACGTATCTGCACAAACTCACCAGCACCGAAACAGGCAAAGAACTGGTACTGGCGAAAACGAATTGGGGAGTATAGAAGTTAGAAAGGTATACGTTAGGAAGTTTAAGCGGGAAGTAGTAGTCGGGACGAATCGCGAAAGGTGCGCGTGGTGTAGGGAAACAACAGTCAACAAGCAACAATTCAACCATCAATAATTACATGATACAGATCAGAAGAGGGACAATGGATGACCTGCCGCAGGTGCATGCGCTGATTCAGGAATTGGCTGAGTATGAAAAGGCGCCGGAAGAAGTAACCAATACCGTAGAGGACATGCGCTGGGATGGTTTCGGCGAAAATCCGATCTTTAAGTATTTTGTGGCCGAATCAGAAGAGGGCATCGTAGGGATTGCCCTGTATTATACGGCCTATTCCACGTGGAAAGGGAAAATGATCTTCCTGGAGGACCTGGTGGTGACAGAGCGCATGCGCCGGAGTGGCATCGGCAAACTCCTGTTTGATGCTGTAGCCCTGGAGGCCAGAGAAGTGGGGGCCAAGCGCTTCAAATGGCAGGTACTGGAGTGGAACGAGCCGGCCATCGCTTTCTACAAGAAAATAGGCGCCAACCTGGACGGTGAATGGATAAACTGCAACATGAGCGAAGAGCAACTGAAAGCTTACAACGCCTGACCGGACAGCTATACCTGACAGGCTAACCCCTTGCGGCTAACAGGACAGCCGCAAGGGGTTATTTGTTATTCCGCCTCCTGGCCGGTGCGTTCTACATCTTTGGCCACTATTTCCAGTAAAGACCGGAAAGTCAGGCATTTTTCACCGTACCGGTTTATGACCTTTGCCTGCAGCTCCGGCGCATGATCACGCTGGTACTCCTCCAGGTCCGACAGGCTGCGGCAGGTATACTGCACGGCATAGGTGGTACCTCCGTTATCTTCTTCGAGGAGCAGGCGCGCTATCTGGTTGTTGAGGAAGAAGCCGGTGGCCATCACTTCCGGTATATGAATGCTCTTCATCCAGTCCAGCCATTCTTCTGCCACACTGTTGTCTATGTTGACGGTTACATTGTATATAATCATATCCAAAATTACGAGTTTAGTAGCTGTCAGGAAGGGATTTGCGGGAAAAGTTTAAGGGAAGGCCTGGATCTTCCGGTAGCGCTATACCTGGCGGCAGCCACGCAGGCAGTGTTTGCCTACATTGGCTTCTATACCTGCTGCAGGCAGATTCGCCGCTGAAAAGGGTTTGGCAACGCTACTGGCACAGCCAGCTGCCGTCGTTGCTGTTCTGCTTTTCTCCGGCTGCCGGCGCATGGTAGGCCACCAGGATAGAGCCATGGCCTGCCCGGGGAACGAGCTTCAGCGGGCCTTCCTGTACCTGAATTCGCAGCACTCCTTCTTCATCATAAAAGGCTTTGAGGGTGCCGGCCGTATCCCGCAAGGTATAGTAGCTATTGGTGTTGAGGCCAGTGGCGGTGAGGTCTTTTACCTCAAACACGATTTCATTGGTAATGGCGCCGGCTTTGCTGAGGGCGACCTTGTTGGTGCTTTCTACCTTGCCGCCTATCCACAGGTCTTCGCCCAGGCAGCCCGAGGTGTTGGCAATCAGATCGAAATAGGCTTCTTCAATGGGCTCTTTTGCCGATTCAACCGGGAGGACTTCTACCGGCTGCTCAGCTGCTGCCTGCGCCGTATCCAACTGGCTTTTGGCATCCTGCTCCACCCTGGGAGAGCAGGAACAAAGTGAAAGCAGGAGTATTCCGAAAAAGAAACCGGAATCTTCAGGGGTAAAATATTTGTGCATAAACTAGTATTATTTAAGGGTATTCTATACCTATTTATACTAGCTTGCTTTCTCTTATGTTGTTGTTTATTTAGTTAAATGACGGTTTTAAGTAGTTGGCTGTTAGTTGTTTGTGCTGCTATAAAGCGCGCTTGTAATACAGGATAATTCTGCAGGATAGCATGAGGCTATACCTGTCAGAGCGGCTCCAGGTAATTCAGGTCTTTGCCGTAGGTCTCGTCGAGCGTCAGGATGGAAACCACGGCTATTGCCAGGCACAACACGCCCAGCAGCAGCGCGCCCGGCACCAGGCCAATGCCGTCTTTTAAGGCACTGAAAGCCAAGGTGAGCGGCACAACAGCTCCCCGTACAAAATTGGGTACCGTGGTCGTCACCGTAGCGCGAATGTTGGTGCCGAACTGTTCTGCTGCTATCGTCACAAATACGGCCCAGTAGCCGCCTGCAAAGCCGAGGGCCACGCACAGGGTATAGAAGGCATTCAGGCTCAGGTTGCGGCTCAACAGGTATACGGCTACAAAAAGACCGGTGAGCAACAGAAAGGCCAGGACGATGTTACGCCTGCTTTGGAAGTGCTGGCTCAGGTAGCCGCTGGCAAAATCGCCGAACACCAGTCCCAGATAGCAGAAGGAAACTGCCCGGGCAGCCGAGACGGTATCGGTTATACCGAGCGCAAGCCCGAATTCCGGAGAGAAGGTGATCAGGATGCCTACCACATACCAGATGGGTATGCCGATGAGGATACATTTCAGGTATTTCCAGAAGCGTTTGCTGTTGGTGAAAAGCGAAAGAAAATTTCCACGGGCGGCACTGGTCTGTTTCAGGTGACTGAACATCCCCGACTCATAGACGCCTATCCGCAGGAAAAGCAGCAGCATGCCCAGTCCGCCCCCTATAAAGTAAGCCGTGCGCCAGCCAAAGTACTCCCCGACAAAGCCAGCCAGGATAGCCCCCGAAATACCGATCGTAGCCACGACCATCGTGCCATAGCCACGCTTCTCCTTGGGCAGCACTTCCGATACCAGCGTAATGCCGGCGCCCAGTTCCCCGGCCAGCCCCACGCCTGCTACAAACCGAAGCAGGGCATACATGGGTATGGTTGTCACAAAGCCGTTGAGGATGTTGGCCACCGAGTAAAGAAAGATGGAGCCAAACAGGACCGAAAGCCGGCCTTTCTTATCGCCGAGTACACCCCAGGCTATACCTCCCAGCAGCATACCGGCCATCTGCATGTTGAGGAGCAACACGCCTTCTTCCAGGAGTGCAGCCGGGTCCGTTACGCCCAGTGACTGCAGGCTGGGTATCCGGACGATACTGAACAGCACCAGGTCGTAGATATCTACAAAATAGCCCAGGGCAGCCACGATCACGGAGACATTGAGCAGGTAATGCTTTTGGGAAGAAGATTGAAGTTGGGGCATAAGGTTCAGAGTAAGACGGCATTAAATATAGCAGTTTGCGGATAATCACAAAAGTTTGGGGCAGGAAATGCCACTTTTCCCGACATTTACTCTAGTTTAGAGCCGCGAACAGCATGAAAAATTTAGCCTGAAACCATATGCAAAACCTGAGTAAAAAGCTGCAACTGAAACCTGACCAGCACGTGCTGCTGCTGAACGCGCCGCCTACTCTTGCCGACGCTCTAAAGGCCGAAGGATGTACCATAACAGCCGAGACTGCCTTGCCTCCCGCAGGCGCGCTATACGATGCGGTACAGCTGTTCGTCAGAAACAGCAGCGAACTCAACGATTCCCTGCCCCTGGCGGTTTTAGCCCTGAAAAAGGACGGGCTGCTCTGGATTGCCTATCCGAAGAAGTCATCGAAGGTCAAAACAGATCTTACGCGGGACGAAGGCTGGAAACTGGTAAAGGAGATGGGCTATGAGGGGGTGCGGCAGGTTGCCCTGGATGCTACCTGGTCCTCCCTGCGCTTCAAGCATACTTCTGAAAGAAAGGCGCCTTCCCGGTTTGGGGTGGATCCGCCCGGCATAGACCGGAAAACCCGCACCGTCCTGCTACCCGATGACCTGCGCGAGGCGCTGGATGCCATGGGCTTGCTGGACGGTTTTGAAAAGCTGGCCTATACCCACCGGAAAGAATACGTGACCGCCATACAGGAGGCGAAGCGGCCTGAAACCCGGGCCAGCCGCATCGGCAAGACTATTGAGCAGGTGGCGGCGCTGCTGCTGGGGAAGAACCTCTCCTAAAAGCTGAAAAAGAAAAACGCAGCAGGCTGAGCTTGCTGCGTTTTGTAGTGTACAAGTGTAATCTAATTAAAATAACTGGAGGCTGATCCGATACCGCCCTGCCAGCAGGCCAGCATACCTGAAACGGCATTGTAGCGCGGAAGGTATGGCATCAGACTTATATGGTTATTAGCACAACAGTGTGCCCTAAACCGGATGGACTAATCTGATTGTACAGCACGTTTAAACAGGGGCTGACAAGAGCAGCTACTCCGTTTACTGGTTTTTTGCTATTGTACAATCGTATCAAAGGTTACATCCACGTCGGTATCCCCTTTGGTGGCATCGCCGGATTTCAGGCCGTTTGGCTGGTGTTTCAGCACAATTTTCATGGTGCCGGTACCTGCATCGCCGGTTGTAATGGTCGCTGCCAGACCGATAGCGCGATTGTTTACGTCTTTATCTGTTTTCTCGACCGTTACATTGCCACCAGTGGCAGCTGTGTAGGTATAGAATAACTCATGGTCTTTGCCTTCATTTTTTACTTCAGGAGTAATATCAACAGGAGGCGTCTTGCTCTCGTCCGATAAGGTTATGGTGGCATTGTATACTGTGTTCGCCTTAAGCACCAGCTGGTCTTTGGTAGGAGTGCCGCCCACATTTCTGTAAGTAGCGGTTGCGTCCTGGCCTTTGCCCGTTGGAGTGAGAGACAAGGTCATGGTGGTAATAACTTCTCCCTCTTCAATCGGCTCCGGATCATCGTCGTCACCGCAGGCAGTTGTGGTAAGTAAGGCACCCATCAGCAAAAAGGCGAGATACGGTCTGAATAGCTTTTTCATACAATTTTTAAGTGTTTAGTAGGTATAATAAGGATAAATAATATATAGGAATACTTAATTTTTAGTGAAGTCCAGTGGGACTTTTACGCGAAACATAATTAAACGGCCAACTTCATCGGCAAAATATCGAAGTCGGTTCTGGTAATCCCGGTAAGAGGTATTGAGCAAATTGTTCCCAGTTACGCCAATCTGCACCGGGTTGTTACCGATTTTGATGGTAGTGCCTGCTTCGGCATGCAGTAGGAAATAACCGGCCGGAGGAGCTAACACAGGATCTGCGACAGGATCAGAGCGGCGTTGCCTGTCCACAAAAAGCCCCCCTACCGACACATAGGTATCGGCCAGGCGCCCTTTATTGAGGTTACCCAAGGTATAGCGCAACGAGTTGTCGATCCGGTCAGCCGAGATAAAAGGCAGGTAGGAGTCGTCCACTGTGTTGACAGCCCGCACGATGGACCCTCTGGTATCCAGTGTCAGCCTGTCGGTGAAGTTATACGACAGGTTCAGGTCCATGCCCCAGAACCGGGCATCCGTCTGGCGGTAATTGGCTCGCGGCAGTGCCCCCCGTATGGTCAGCTCAAACACCGTGTCCGGCTGCAGGTAGATGTAGTTATCGATCAGGTTGCTGTACACGCTCAGCTCTCCGTTCAGCTTTCGGTTGGAGTGGTAGTTGACCGTGGCCACCGTATGGATTGCATGCTCCGACTGCAGGTTGGGATCGCCTGTCTCAAACGTGGCCGTACCGTGGTGCATACCCTTGGAGTAAAGCTCATTCGGATGCGGCGCCCGGGATGCAAAGCTGACATTGCCGCTGAAGGTCAGGTGATACCCCAGGTCATACATGGCGCCCAGGCTACCCGACAGGTTATGGAAAGTATACTCCGGCTTGATCAGCAGTTTATCCGAGTCATACAACGCTACCCGCAGGTACCGGTGGTCATACCGTGCTCCTGCCTCCAACTGCAGATTGCCCTTTCGCCATTTTTCCTCAGCAAACACGCCGGCCGTGAAGTTCCGGAAGTTAGGTATAAAGAAGCGGGTGCCGCCGTAGGTGTTGCTCTGCCACAAGGTGCTGGCTCCTATACTTCCCGACACGTTGGCAACAGGCTTGTGCTCCCATACCAGTTCGGTGGTATGCGTCTGCAGGGTCAGGTCCAACTCCGCGCGGTTTGTCTGGTTGCGGGGGCCGTGCTTGTCGTACTCCTTGCGCTGGTTTTGCTGAAAGGCATACGTATACTGCAGCTGCCCGAGATCCCCGGTCTTGCGATAGCCTTTCAGTTTGAGCAGGTGGTGCGACACATCCTGGTAAGGGCGCTCGATCGCGTAAGTGAAGTCTCCTGTTTCTTCGGGCTCCTCCCGGTTAAGGGCATGCCCCAGGTCAGTCAGGTTGCCCACATGCGCCGAGGAGAGCACCCCGATCTTGGAATGAAACAGGCTGTAGTATACCTCCCCTCCGTAGCGGGGCTTCTTATACGCCAGGGTAGCCGATACGTTTTGCTCTTCAAATCCGGAGTTCTTCAGCACGTAGTCCGGGGTGCTGGCACTGCCTGCCTTCTTCAGGGAAGTGTGCACGCGCCAGCTCAGCGGCCGCAGCCGGGCCAGGTTGCCTTCTGCCATCGCGGCCACAGCGCCCATCCGGTTGTTGGTACTTCCCATCAGGCTGACTTCCCCTTTTGTACCGGCTGAGTCGGGCAGTGGCCTGGGGTTGATCAGGATCGTGCCGCCAATGGCATCGGAACCATAGCGCACACCGGAGGCGCCCTTCACCACCTTCATCTCTTCGGCAATCAACGGATCGATCTCCGGGGCATGCTCATCCCCCCACTGCTGTGCCTCGTGCCGGATGCCGTTGTTGAGGATGACCAGCCGGTTGCCGTGCAGGCCGTGTACGACAGGCTTGGAGATCATCGGGCCCGTCTGGATAGAGCTCACCCCGGTCAACCGCTTCAGCGATTCGCCCAGTGAAAAGCCGCGTGTTTCTGCCAGCTCCCGGCCTGTAAGCGTTTCGGAAGCCTGTGGCT
Source organism: Pontibacter sp. HJ8 (assembly GCF_054824225.1). NCBI lineage: Bacteria > Pseudomonadati > Bacteroidota > Cytophagia > Cytophagales > Hymenobacteraceae > Pontibacter > Pontibacter sp. HJ8. The sequence goes on along the minus strand of NZ_JSYF01000056.1, from coordinate 4,892 downwards.
GCTCCGTGAGCCGGGTGCCCGTTATCTCGACAGAATGCAGCATCTTGGCATCGGCGTGCAACGACAGGTTGCGCACGGTAGAGCTGCTCAGCCTGAAAGAGGAACGTTCCGGCTCATACCCGATGTAAGTTACTTTCAGGGTATAAGGATTCTGGCAAAGGTGATGGAAATGGTAGTTGCCGTACTCATCGGACAGCGTGGTCCGCTGCAGCTCTTCGATGTAAACGGTAGCGCCGATCAGCGGCTCGCGCGTGTCATGGTCCAGCACCTTGCCGGATAATGTCAGGCCACAGTCCTGTTCCGCTACCTCACTGTCGGTGCCGGCCTGCTGCTGGGCCAGCACGGTGTTGGCTGCCGAAAGCAGCAACCATACCAATAAGAGGGTGTTGACTTCTTTAAGTTTAAACACTGTCTGGGTATAAAAGAATGGATTGCCTTCTGTGCCACCACTTTGGAATAGCAGCAGGCAGAAGCAACTCAAAAATCAATAAATACTGAAAGATACATCAGCTGACCGGATAGACTGGTCTGCCCCTGTGCGAGGAGCACACAGTCCGGTCCAAAGCTGGAAAAAGGAGTGCTTAAACGAAAGAAGGTGGGCCACGCTGTTGCGTGTGGGTAGTGGAGGAGTCAGGCCAGTTACTGTAATAGCTGGCTACGTGCTCCGGTAACAGAAGTACCTTAGGGAAAGAAATAACAACCGTACTGCTCTGGTAGGGTGCTCCGAACAGGTCCTCTACCGGGCAATGGGTATGTTTCTTGTCAACATGGGCCTGGTTGTGATCGCCCGGGTGGCTATGCTCGGTATGGGCATGGCTGTGCAGGCTCAGCAGCAGCGCGTCCGGCACCATGGCGCGAACGAACAGCAGCAGCAGAAATAGGGCGATATATGTCGTAAATCGATACACCTAAACCAGGTCAGTCAAAACAAATATAGTATATTTTCACCATTGTTGCATTTACGCGGAAAAAATCTTCCGGTTATCGTTGATCCGGCAGCAGCTGCGCGGGGCCGGAACTATGCCAGAAGCGCCTGTCCCTTGCCTGTATTACAGCGTGCCCGCTCCCTGAAATCGCCTGTTTCTGACATCCTGTCACAAATCCTGCGGCTGCCCCGGTCTGGAACAGGATTTGAAATCGCAGAACCGAGCAGAATCCTGTTTAAGATAAAGACATCACTTTTTAAAGTATAGAACATGGAAGAAAGAGGTAACATTTCGATTCACACCGAGAACATTTTCCCGATCATCAAGAAGTTCCTTTACTCCGATCACGAGATTTTTTTGCGTGAGCTGGTGAGCAACGCCGTAGATGCCACCCAGAAAATGAAGCGCCTGTCGGCCATTGGCGAGTACAAAGGCGACCTGGGTGAGTTGAAAGTGACGGTGAAAGTGGACAAAGATGCCAAGACCATCACCATTTCCGACAACGGCATCGGTATGACGGCCGAGGAGATCAAGAAGTATATCAACCAGATTGCATTCTCAGGTGCCACCGAATTTGTGGAACGCTACAAAGATGCCGGGGAGCAGAACCAGATCATCGGGCAGTTCGGTTTGGGCTTCTACTCAGCCTTTATGGTGGCCGACCGCGTGGAGATCATCACCAAATCTTACAAAGAAGGTACGGAAGCCGCCCACTGGACCTGCGACGGCAGCACCGAGTTTGCCATTGCCCCGGCGCATAAAGAAGACCACGGTTCGAACGTGATTCTGAACGTAGCTTCTGATTCAGAGGAGTTCCTGGAAACGGCCCGCATCCGTACAATTCTCGATAAATACTGCAAGTTCCTGCCGGTACCGGTGGAGTTCGAGGGCGAGGTTATCAACAACCCGAACCCGATCTGGACCAAGCAGCCTTCCGAACTGACGGACGAGGACTACAAGAATTTCTACAAGGAGCTATACCCCTTCTCAGAAGCGCCCCTGTTCTGGATCCACCTCAACGTAGACTATCCGTTCAACCTGACGGGTATCCTTTACTTCCCGAAGGTTAAGAACGATTTTGAGATACAGCGCAACAAGATTCAGCTCTACTCCCGCCAGGTGTTCATTACCGACGAGGTGAAAGACGTGGTGCCGGAGTTCCTGATGCTGCTGCACGGTGTGATCGACTCCCCGGATATCCCGCTGAACGTAAGCCGCTCTTTCCTGCAGGCCGACGCCAACGTGAAAAAGATCAACACCTACATCACCAAAAAGGTAGCCGACAAGCTGAACGAGATCTTCAAGAAAGACAGAGCCACGTTTGAGAACAACTGGGAAGATATCAACGTGTTTGTGAAGTATGGCATGCTTTCCGACGACAAGTTCTATGAGAAAGCCAAGGATTTCGTGCTGCTGCAGAACACCGAAGGCAAGTACTATACCCTGGAAGAGTATAAAGCCCAGACTCAGGCCAACCAGACCGACAAAAACGGCCAGCTGGTGCTGCTCTATACCACGGACGCCGACAAGCAACATGCTTTTGTAGAATCGGCTCAGAACCGTGCTTATGATGTACTTAAGCTGGATTCGGTTATTGACAGCCATTTCATCGGTATGCTGGAGCAGAAGCTGGAGAAAACGACCCTGAAGCGCGTAGACTCTGAAACGATCGACAAACTGGTGGAAAAGGACGAGTCGAAAGAAAGCGTGCTCAACGATACCGAGAAAGAAGATATCAAGAAAATCTACGAGCAGGCCATCAGCAATCAGCACATGCAGGTGGAAGTAGCCCCTATGTCACCGGACGATGCGCCGGTCATCATCACACTGCCTGAGTTTATGCGCCGCATGAAAGACATGAGCCGCAACGGCGGGGGTGGTATGATGTTCATGGGCAACATGCCCGATACCTACAACGTGACCATCAATGCCAACCACAGCATCAACCAGCGCATACTCAAAGCCAAGGACGACAACAAGGAGCGCATTGCCCGTCAGGCCTTCGATCTGGCCCTGCTCTCGCAGAACATGCTCTCCGGCTCAGCCCTGACTGCTTTTGTGAAGCGCAGCGTGGATCTGATAGACAAAGAATAGCCTACTTTTTTCATCCTATACCTAACAATCAGAAAGCGGTGCCTGCTGGGTGCCGCTTTTTTGCTTTCTACCCTCGGGCCAGGTGAACTAAGCAAGTTGCTGAAAAGTTATAGGGGCTGCACCCTGTACCGGTTTGGTGTGTATATGAATTATAAGCATATTTACGTTACTTTAAGAAGTTATTGCCGGCGTCTTGAGAGAGCCTGATGAGCTGGTTTTATTTCCGGTATGCGCGAAGTCAACCAGCAGGCACTCACCAAAATGTCCTTATTCTAAATTATACTATGAAGTATTCTCTTCATCTTGTCTGGCTAAGCGTACTGCTGGCATTTGCAAGTTGCAGTCCTTCCAAATACAACAGCGACTACAACCTGAGCCGCGCTGCCCTGAAGCAGAGCGCGAAGGAGGACGCCGTTGCCCTGGCGGATACAGCCAAACCTTCGGTGGAAACAGGTATGGCGCTGGACGAAGGCGAGGGGCAGCAGGAAAAGAAGCGGAAGAAGAAGGCAAGCAAGCGCTATTTTATGGGCGCCAAGGTCTCCAGAGGCTTTGTCAAGTCCGGCGGCAAGGGGGACAGAGAGGTATTGGAAACGTTCAGCTACCTGGTGGAGCACGAAGATCCGAACCCTTATGCGCCTGAAAAATACTACTACGACACCAAGAAGCGGAAGCTTTACAAAACCCGGGGCGAAATTGACCCGGAGCGCCACAAGGTGCTGCACGGGCCTTACAAAAAGAAGCAGGGAGACCAAGTGATCGAAGAAGGGTACTTCTTTGCAGGCACCAAGCACCTGCGCTGGGAGCGCTACAACCGCAACGGCATCCTGATCGCCAAAGAGCATTATGAGAAAGGCTTTCAACGGGATGCGGTGGTGAGTTACTACGGCGATACCAAAAAAATAAAGGAGGTGATTCCGTACGCCTACGGACAGGTTCAGGGTATGTACTACCGGTTCTACGAAAACGGGCAGCTCGATTGGTCCGGTCAATACGAAAAAGGCCGTAAAGTAGGCATCTGGATCAAGTACTATGACTTCCGTAACCGCCGCCACTCCGAATACCAGTACCCCAAAACACCTTACGAAGCGCCGGCCGAACCCTACCTGGTCAAGCAGTATGACCGCCACGGCACCCTGATCTACGAAAAAGACAAACTGGATAAACGGGCTTCGACCCGCTAGTGAAAGGCATCTTCGATGTGGAAAACCTCCGGCGGATCGCTCATCGTGATGGCGACAATGTCGAAGCGGATGTCGTGCTGCCAGCCGGTTTTGAAGATGTAGGCCTCCGCCGCATTGAGTAGCATCTGCTGTTTTCTGTTGTTGACCGCCTCTTCCGGATAGCCAAAAAGGTCATTGGCCCGGGTCTTGACTTCTACAAACACCAGTATACCTTCTTTTTCTGCGATGATGTCCACTTCTCCCCGGCCTGCTTTGTAGTTGCGCAGCAGGATGCCATACCCCTGTTGCTGCAGGTATGCGGCGGCCCGGTCTTCGCCATCGGAGCCGGTCGAGAGGTGATTTGCTTTTGGGAGAATCATTGAAACTTATAAAATGACTTAAACTAAAAAGCAGCCGATCGGGTTCTGCACTAGGAAGCGGGCGCGGTAGCCGCGATGCCCTGTACAAAGGCAGTGTTTGCGTATGCCCCTTCTCAGGGTTATCTTTGGGAAAAAATAAAGGTATACAGTGGCTTACCAGATCAGGTATACCCGAGCCTGGAAACAGGATACAACTGGTTTTACACATATTCCGGGACAGATGCAGGTATAGGAGGAGGATTTCCCTGCACCTTGCGTCCTGCGGCTTGTGTCTTGCTACTGGTGTCTTTTAAAAAAGAGAAAACACGTGTCACAAAATAAAGAAATAAAGT
>NZ_JSYF01000476.1:0-4964 GCF_054824225.1 Pontibacter sp. HJ8 | reverse complement strand
CCCGCTGTAAAATACAATATTCTGATTGCCAGATTATTAGATATCTCCGTATAAATACAGATTGTCCTCATTAACCACGGATTTTGTCAACAAATACCGAATTTCAAGGTATAGCCGCTTTTAATCGCCCGATTCCAAAACAACCTTTCCGCCTGTCCGTAATTTTCCTTCTATGGCTTCTCCTGATTTTGGTAGCCGGAATAACACACAATAGACTTTCGCCTGAATAGAATATTGCCTGGCGCTGGCTATTTAAAGTTGCAGTATGGAGCTAAACGAGCACGTAGAGCATTGCTATCCTGAGATTTGGGCAGGCCTGGAATGCACGGTTAACCGGGTGGGAGATACGTACCTGAACCAGATCCGGTTTAACGGGCATGCCGACCGGGAAGAGGATATTGCTGCTTTCGCTGCCCTGGGCGTCAGTAAAATACGGTATCCCTTGCTCTGGGAACTGGTGGCTCCCAACGGACCCGCCTCAGCCGACTGGACCTGGGCAGACCGCCGGATGGAACTGCTGCAGGAACACCGGATAACCCCGATACTGGGTTTGGTGCATCATGGGAGCGGCCCGCCGCATACGAGCCTCATCGATCCTGGCTTTGCAGAGGGAGTAGCCGAATATGCGCTGGCGGTGGCCGAGCGTTACCCTTGGGTCGAGTACTTTACCCCTGTGAACGAACCCCTGACCACGGCCCGGTTCAGCGGCTTGTATGGGCATTGGTACCCCCACGGCCGTGATGGCTATACCTTCGGGAAGGCCTTGCTGCACCAATGCAAAGCAACTGTACTGGCCATGCGGGCGATCCGGAAGGTTATACCCCAGGCAAAACTGGTGCAGACCGAAGATCTGGGCAAAACCTACAGTACGCCCTTGCTGTCTTACCAGGCTGCCCTTGATAATGACCGTCGCTGGGTGAGCCTGGATCTGCTCACGGGCACCCTAACACCGGAGCATGCCATGTGGCGGTATTTTGTGAACAATGGCATTCCGGAAGAAGACTTGCAGTGGTTTCGGGACAACCCCTGTACGCCGGACATCATCGGGATCAACCATTACACAACCAGTGAGCGGTACCTGGATGAAAAGCTGGAGTGTTTTCCGGCGTGGTCGCATGGCGGCAACGGAATTCACCAGTATGCGGATGTGGATGCTTTACGGGTAAATGCAGAAGATGCGGCCGGCTTTTACTCCGGGCACAAAGTGTTGTTACGGGAAGCCTGGGAGCGGTATGGGCTGCCCCTGGCAGTAACGGAAGTGCATATTTGCGGCGGGCGTGAAGACCAGATCCAATGGTTTAAGCATACCTGGGATGCCTGCACCGAGTTGAGGAAGGCCGGTATAGATATAGTGGGCGTAACTGCATGGTCCCTGCTCGGTTCCTTTGACTGGATAAACCTGGTCACCCGCGCCGACGGACATTACGAGCCCGGTGTATTTGATGTGCGCGCACCCAAACCCCGCCCCACTGCCTTAGCCAACATGTTAACACAGCTGGCGCAGAGGAAAGCGTACGATCACCCTGTGTTGCAGCTGCCTGGCTGGTGGCTGCGCCCGGACCGTTTCATCTATCCGTTTGAGGCAGAGCCCCAGCAGCAACACACCGATAGTTTGCTCAAAAGGGAAGAGAATCCGTTTGGCGGCGGACGATGCAATGGCGTCAGGCACGGGGGCAGCAATCCGGTTTATGAAAACGAAACCCTGCCTGATAGCAGCAGCCTGACAGAGCAGGAGATACAGCATCTGAAAGATACCAGCCGCCCCATTCTGATCACCGGGGCAACCGGCACGTTAGGAAGCGCTTTTGCCCGGATATGTGGAGAAAGGCATTTGCCTTACCGGTTGGTGAGCCGGAAGCAACTCGATATCACGGACCCGCTCTCGATCGAAAAGGCGATCCGGTATTATAACCCGTGGGCAGTGATCAATACGGCCGGGTATGTGAAGGTGGATGAGGCGGAAAAAGATGCGCAAACCTGCCAGCTGGTAAATGCGCAGGGGGCCTTGTGGTTGTCGGAGGTCTGTCAGAAACAAGGTATACAATACCTGACCTTTTCTTCGGATCTCGTTTTTGATGGCGAAAAGCAGCAGCTATACCTGGAAAGCGACCCGGTAAAGCCGCTCAATGTATACGGGCAAAGCAAGGCAAGGGCAGAGCAGGGTATTCTTGCAACGCATCCGGAGGCCCTGGTGGTACGAACCAGTGCCTTTTTCGGGCCCTGGGATAACTTCAACTTTCTGACCCTAATGGCAGGTCAGCTCGTGAGGGGGGATGAATTTCTGGCAGCGGAAGATACGGTGGTGTCGCCCACTTATGTGCCGGATCTGGTGCATACCTGCCTGGATTTACTTCTGGATGAAGAATCGGGTGTCTGGCATTTAAATAATCCGGGGGAGATCTCCTGGTACGATCTGGCCCGGAAAGGAGCCGAACTGATGAACCTGAATCCGGAAATGATCCGGGGAGTATCCGCTGCCGAATTACAGAAAGGGCTGCCGGCCGTCCGTCCCAGGTATAGCGCTCTGGGCAGTGAACGGGGATACTTGCTCCCGACGTTGGAAAGCGCGCTCTGGCGCTACGCAGATAGCATGAAACAATCCAGCCGTGTCACAGTTAGTGCATAAGGGATAAGATTTTACTTATAAATCTTTGATAGATGTCAAGTGAATAAACTTCTCTTGCCCTGTCCTGTAGACTGACTTTTTTTTACTTATAGCGTACTAATTCATTCAGGCTACTGAGCACTTTCCTGTTGATGCAGCGCTGGCAGCACCTGTAACCTATACCGAAACGAAACTTATGTATAAAGACACATCCGAGAATTTTGTACAGAAAACTGTAGAGAATAGTCATCCTGAAATTGGAGAAGTTAAGCTTCCGGTTAAGAAAGGAATAAAGAAAGAGAATATAGAGCTGAAGACTTTTCTGCGGCACCTGCCGGACGTGGTGTGCCTGTCGCATTTGCGGTGGGATTTTGTCTACCAGCGGCCGCAGCACCTGCTCTCGCGCTTTGCCCGGTTCGGGCGCCTGTTCTTTGTAGAGGAGCCTATTTTTGACGAAGTCCAAAAGCCTTTTATGCAGATCTCCACCCGCGGGGAGAACATACACATCGTAGTGCCCTACCTGCCTCATGGTCTGGACGAGGAACAGCGCGAAGCCCTGCAACGCGAGTTACTTGATGAACTGTTTCAAAACCAGTCGCTGGAGAAGCCTATACTTTGGTATTATACGCCCATGGCACTGAGCTTTACCGATCACCTGCAGCCCGCCCTGACGGTATACGACTGTATGGATGAGCTGGCAGCCTTTAAGTTTGCGCCTCCCCGCCTGAAGGAACTCGAGCAGCAGCTCTTTCAAAAAGCAGATCTGGTGTTCACCGGCGGACAGAGCCTGTACGAAGCCAAGCAAAAGCAGCACCGGGCCGTGTATGCTTTTCCCAGCAGCATTGACAAAGCACATTTTTCGCAGGCAAAGGAGTCGCTTACGCCACCTGCTGACCAGGCAGCTATACCTGAACCGCGGCTTGGCTTCTGTGGGGTGATCGATGAGCGCATGGACCTCGAACTGCTGACCGAAATGGCGGATGCCAGGCCGGAGTGGCAGTTTGTGATGGTAGGCCCTGTGGTGAAGATTGACCCTGCCACATTGCCCCAGCGCCCAAACATCCACTACCTGGGCGGCAAAACGTACCAGGAACTGCCCGGCTACCTGGCTGGCTGGCAGGTAGCCCTGCTGCCCTTTGCCATCAACGAATCCACGGCTTTCATCAGTCCGACCAAAACACCCGAGTACCTGGCAGCAGGCAAGCCGGTTGTCTCCACCCCGATCCGGGATGTGGTGCGCCCTTACGGGGATGCCGGACTGGTGCACATTGCAGGTACCCCGGCCGAATTTGTAGCGGCCATCGAGCTCGCCCTGGAACAGCACCAGGACAAGGTATGGCAGGCAGACGTGGACGCCTTCATGAGCACCATTTCCTGGGACCAGACCTGGCAAGGTATGGTGGAGTTGCTGGCACAGGCATCGGAACAGAAGAAAAAGCAGGGATAAGGACTTTAAGGGAGAAGGAAATGATGTTCGATTATCTGATAGTAGGAGCCGGTTTTGCCGGCAGCGTGCTGGCCGAGCGGCTGGCTTCCCAGCTCAACAAGAAAGTGCTCATTCTAGACAAGCGGAACCACATCGGGGGAAATGCTTACGATCACTACAATGAGCAAGGTATACTGGTGCACAAGTACGGGCCGCATATCTTTCACACCAACTCCAGGGATGTGTTCGAGTACCTGTCGCAGTTTACAGCCTGGCGGCCGTACGAGCACCGGGTACTGGCCAGCGTGGACGGGCAGGTTGTACCGATGCCCATAAACCTGGACACCATCAACAAACTCTATGGGCTGAGCCTGACCTCTTTTGAGGTAGATGCTTTCTTTAAGTCGGTGGCAGAAGAGGTGGGGCAGGTGCGCACCTCGGAGGATGTGGTGGTGAGCAAAGTAGGCCGTGAGCTGTACGAAAAATTCTTCCGCAACTATACCCGCAAGCAGTGGGGAATGGATCCCTCCGAGCTGGACAGATCGGTGACTTCCCGGGTACCTGTCCGGACCAACCGCGACGACCGCTACTTCACGGATACCTTCCAGTCCATGCCTTTGCACGGGTATACGGCCATGTTTGACAGGATGCTGTCGCACCCCAACATCAAGATCATGCTCAACACGGATTATCACGAAATCCTTGATGTGATTCCGTTCCGGGAGATGATCTATACCGGTCCGGTGGATGAGTATTTTGATTTCAGGTATGGCAAGCTTCCCTACCGCTCGCTGGAGTTCAAACATGAAACACTGGATAAGCCGCTCCATCTGCCGTCCGCCGTGGTGAACTATCCCAATGAGCACGCCTATACCCGTGTGACGGAATTCAAATACCTGACAGGGCAGGAGCATCCGAAAACTAGTCTGGTGT
>NZ_JSYF01000475.1:0-1358 GCF_054824225.1 Pontibacter sp. HJ8 | reverse complement strand
ATAGGATTACAGAAAAAGCTGCTACTGCTGGCTTTGGTGGGAATTGCCGGTGCCACAAGCCTGACAGGCTGTTCAGGTGATACCCCGAAGCAGGAGGGCACGGAGATGACTGCAACCGCTAACGAGCAACCAACAATGGAAATCAAGCAAGAAAGCTTTGGCAAAACAAAGGAAGGGCAGGAAACCAACCTGTACACGCTGACAAATGAACATGGCATGCAGGTGAAAATAAGTGATTACGGGGCAACTGTAACCTCCATTCTTGTACCTGACAAGGAGGGTAAGTTAGGGAATGTGGTCCTGGGATTTGATGACCAGTCCGGTTACCAAAGCCCGGCATACCTGAAAAGCGGGCCCTACTTCGGTGCTACCATCGGGCGCTACGGGAACCGCATCGCCAAAGGCAAATTCACCTTGGAAGGCCAGGAATACAAGCTGGCCACCAACAATGGCACTAACCACCTGCATGGGGGCAACAAAGGTTTTGATAAGGTGGTATGGCAGGCAGAGCCACTCCCGAAGCAGAACGCTCTGAAACTGACGTATGTAAGTGCTGACGGAGAGGAAGGTTATCCTGGCCAGCTGACTTCTACCGTGACCTATACCCTGACAAATGATAATGAGCTGAAAATAGCGTATGCTGCCACGACAGATAAAACCACGCATGTAAACCTGACCAACCATAGCTACTTTAATTTAGCGGCTGGTGAGGCAAAGGATATATTAAATCATAATCTGACACTAAACGCGGAGAGGTATACCGTAGTGGATGAGACGCTTATACCCACAGGAGAGCTTCGCAACGTATCTGGCACCCCAATGGATTTCACCAAACCACAGCCAATAGGTTCGCGCATAAAGGAAGTGCCGGGGGGATACGACCACAATTACGTGCTCACTGACACAAGCAAAAAACTCAAGCATGCGGCCACAGTAGTTGAACCGGCCAGCGGTAGAATGATGGAAGTATTTACTACGGAGCCCGGTATCCAGTTCTATTCGGGCAATTTTCTGGATGGCACAATCACCGGTAGTGGCAATAACACGTACGGGAAACACTATGGTTTTGCGCTGGAAACCCAGCACTTTCCGGATACACCGAATCAACCCCAATTTCCTACTACTGTTCTTAAACCAGGCGAGACCTATGAGTCCGCTACCGTTTACCGATTTTCTGTCCTAGACAGTAAGCAGGAATAATCGGGCTGCAGCACGCCTATCAGGTAAGTTGCCAGGAACTGTAATCCCTGGTGGAACCGATCTGGCAATAGGAGACAGTGCATAAGGTTGATTCATTCAATTACTGGTTAATAAATATTGCAACCAACGACACATCATAAGCCAAATGAACTATATTT
>NZ_JSYF01000474.1:0-5254 GCF_054824225.1 Pontibacter sp. HJ8 | reverse complement strand
CTGCTTATAGCTCAGTTTTTTTGAGTCGTTAAGCAGCGCATGCTGGTAATCGGGAGGAAGAATGACGGCGGCCGCCACTACCGGTCCGGCCAGGCAGCCACGGCCTGCCTCGTCAATACCGGCTTCTAATATATTTCCGCTATAGTTCGGGAGAAGCATACCTAATAGTTTTCAGTAAATGTATAAAGGTATTATAACCTTAAGAAACAATCAACTGCAACACTTTAGCCAAAGTTCGCTACGTATGAAATTTTTATGGGACTAAATAGAGTTGTAGTTAGTCCGGGAAAATAAAAACCCCCATCAGCTGATGGGGGTTTTTATTTTACTGTTGTACAGGAATCAATTAATTTACAATAATTTATTTGTTGCAATCTCAGAGTTCGGCATTGGCCACACATACTCAGGAGAAGTAGGATCTACGGCAGGTGCAGTTAATCCGCTGCCAGTCTTACCAGGGAAGGCAGATACCGTTCTGGTAATATCCAGTGAACGGAAACCCTCAGCCAGTAACTCGATTCTTCTTTCCTTAAGGATCGTGTTAATTAGTGCTTCCTGCGTTGCGATCGCTGTAGCAGGGAAAACATAACCCGCATCTGATCGGGTACGCACAGCATTAAGCAGCTGAACCGCTTTAACCAGGTTACCCGTTCTTGCTGCAGCCTCAGCATAGTTAAGCAGAACTTCCGCATACCTGATCACCGGAACAAAATCTGTGTAAGGAGCGGGTTTGTCAAACTTCTTGTAATACATCAGGTTACCTGCCGTTACAACAAAGCTCTTTCTTCGCGCATCTTCTGCTCTCCAATCCGGATCACCTATTATACCTGTTGGATTTAAGTAATATTCACCGTTGCCAACAGGAGGAGCATTAAAGTAATAGCCTAACTGGTTCTGCGTGCCAGGAACATCCTGCTCTGTCATCGGCAATGAGAAAACCGACTCTGTAGTTGTAGGGGTCGCAAATGGCGCAGCTACATTTGGCTGCAACTCATGGGTTACTCCGGATGGCGCTTTAAATGGAGCGGCATCAGAAACAATCTTACCGGATTCTTCTACCACTTTAGCATAATTACCCATATGCAGATAAATTCTGGCCTTCAGGGCTACCGCTGTATTCTTATGCGCTCTGGTAGTATTTAGAAGCGGAGTGGAGTAATTGGCTGGCAACCCTGCTTCCGCTTCGTTCAGATCTGCCAGTATCTGCTCGTATACTTTTGCTACAGAACTTCTTGCCAGGTCATTGTTTGCAGAAGATGTTTCGGCCAATAAGCGAAGCGGCACGCCAGGAGAGGCCCCGTTATCAGCATTGAAAGGCTTGGCATACAAGGTAATCAGGCTGTGGTAAGTAAGCGCTCTTAAAAACTTGGCTTCTGCTTTGTATTGTGCCAGCAGCACAGGATCAATCTTAGCGGCATTGTCATCAAGCCCCTTCAGAAAAACGTTGATACGGTTAATAGAAGCGTAGGCTGCACCCCAGAAGTTTTGAACTTCGTTTGTACCTGCATTCAGGTTATGCTGCCAGGTTTGCAGGCCAGTAACACCGTTTGTTAAACGGTTGATGTACTCCTCGCCTCGAATCTCATTATAGACGATTAATCTGCCACCATAGAACTGGCCATCTTTGATGGCACGGTATAAACCGTTTACCTGCCCTTGTATCCTCTCAGGAGTATCGAAGGCATTCTTGTCTGATATAGATGTTTCAGGAACAGGGTTCAGCAACTCATCTGTATCACAAGCAGCAAAGGTGAATGGCAAGGCAAGAAAAGCGGCCTTTATAAGGTATAGCTTACGTGCTTTTATATTTAAATTTTTCATTGCTAGTAGAATTATTGAAATTAGAAACCAACGTTTACACCAACTGTAAATGTTCTGCCTTGCGGCACAGTGTTACGCTCCACACCTGGCGCAGTATTTGAATTACCGTTAGTTGAGATTTCAGGGTCAGCACCTGAATAGTTTGTGAGGACGAAGGCATTAAACACCTGACCATAGATTCTGACAGAGTTTATACCTGCCTTGCTCACCAAAGTGGCAGGAATTTTATAGCCGATTGTAGCTGTTTGCAGTTTCAGGAAGTCCGCTTTTTCTACGTTTTCAGAAATAACGAGGGCCGAGCCGTTAGACATATTGTCGCCCCATACAATACGAGGTATAGATCCACTCTGGTTCTCAGGAGTCCATCTGTCTAATACGTCCGTATGGTTGTTCCAGAAACGCATATCTCTTAAACCTGCCTGGGTACCGTTGTAGATGTAGTTACCACCAGAGTAAGTAAAGTTCAGACCAAGGTCAAGGTCGCCATACTTAAATGTATTCTGAAAGCCGCCATACCAGGTAGGAAGAGCGTTACCTAAAATCTGACCGTCGCCAGCAGAAGTAATTGCAGGTGCAGGTGAGCCATCCAGGTAGGTCCAACGGCTGCCACCAGCTGGTACCACGTGGCTATACTGCACTTCTTTTCCATCCTTATTGATGAAAATACGCTGCCCGTTGGCAGGGTTCACACCAGCAGTCTTAACGCCGTAGATGCTGCCCACTGGCTCTCCTACACGTGTAATGTTAGTTGTCTCCAAACCACCTGTTGAAGCAAAAAGGTCAGCATTACCGTCAGCAAGGGCAGTAACTTCGTTTTTGATTGCAGTAAAGTTCAGGTTGGTGCTCCAGGAGAATTTGCCTTCCGCAATCGGAGTAGCATTAATGGCAAATTCCAGACCACGGTTATACATAGAGCCTACGTTGGTAAGGATACTATTTCCAGGTATACCTTTAGATGGGGACTGAGGAGCATTCAGGATCAAGCCGTTTACATTGTTGTTGAAGTAAGTGACCTCAAACTGAATTTTGTCGTTCAGGAAGCCAAAATCAGCACCAATATTTGTCTGCTCACTTGTTTCCCAAGATAGGGCAGCATTACCGGCCTGGTTAAACACCAGAGTCGGAGACTCTCCGTATAAACCAGATCCATACAGGAACAGTGAACCATATGCACTTGGCAGGTTACCGTTACCTACTCTACCCCAACTGGCCCGTAATTTTACACTGTTTGCAATATTGGATAAAGCAGAGTTTTTGTAAAAGCTTTCCTCAGACAGTGCCCAACCACCTGATACACCACCAAAGTTACCCCACTTGTTTTCAGCAGCCAAAGCTGAGTTTCCATCCCGACGGAAGTTCATGGTAATGAAATAGCGTTTGGCAAAGTCGTAGTTCAGACGGGAAAAACCAGAGGCAAAAGCTCTTTCTGTAATATAATTGCCTGACGGAGTAATACTTGTAAAGTTGCCCTGATAATCGTTAAAGAAATTATCTGCTACTCCAAAGCGGTTAGCGCCCCAGCCTTTGTTCAGGTACTGCTGCACCTCAGAACCAATTAGCAAGCTGATATTATGGTTATCTCCTAAAGTTGTCTGGTAGTTCAGCGTGTTGATCCAGTTTGTATTTTCTAAGCGCTGTTGGGTGTTAGTAGCGTTACCTTTATTAGTAAAGCCATCACCATGCAGCGGGTTCTGGTATGATATACCTTCAATGCTCATCCTATCCATAGAATAAGTGGTATTGAAGTCTAATCCTTTTACAATCTGAACATTAGCTCCAAAGCTACCGAACAAACGATCAGTCTCTGATGTAAATGAGCTAAGGTCCAAAATCGGAAGCGGGTTCACAAAGCCTGACTGCTGCAAGTTATTACCTCTGCCCATGGTGTTATCAGAACGAATGTTATAAGACCCATCTGGGTTTCTTGGAGCAACATTAGGTGCAGTCACAACAGCAAGTCGACCTAAACCACTGGTATTGAAAGCAGCACCTGGCAAAGAACCAGTATTTGGCGCTGAACTGAAGCTATTGCTAAAGCTTGTATTAGCAGTTAATTTAAGCCAATTCGTAAGTTTGTGATCTATGTTAAAACGAACAGCTTTTCTCTCGAAAGTATTTTTTTTGATAAATCCATCCTGATCTGTAACGTTAGCAGAGAAGAAATAAGTTGTACCCTCTGTACCGCCAGATACGCTTAAGCTATGGTTCTGAGAGTATGCTTTACGATAAACCTCATCATACCATCTGGTATCTACCATAGAACCGTCCTCGTTGAAAGACGGGAAGAAGAATTCAGAAGCAACAGCAGGGTTATTCGCATTGCCTCCCAACGTTTTCGCATTAAGAACACCTTCGTTCTTAATCTCCATATACTGCTGCGCATTTAACAGCTCTGGCAAACGAACGGCCTCTGTCATACCTGCCCAGGCATCATAATTCACTTTCGGCTTACCTGATTTACCTCTTTTTGTGGTTATTAGTAATACACCACCGGCAGCCCTTGAGCCGTAGATAGCCGTAGAAGCCGCATCTTTCAGGATATCAATAGATTCAATATCAGCGGGGTTTATATCACCCAAAGCATTACTGGCAGCCTGAGTTGATGAGTTGTCACCGGTATTGATCGCAATACCATCAACTATTACCAGTGGAAAAGAACTCAGGGATATTGAGTTAGTACCGCGAATACGTATCACAGGAGGGTTATTGAGTACCCCGTTTGGCTGAACGATATTTACACCGGCAGCTCTGCCACCTAATGCCTGGTCAAAGCTTTGCACAGGCATCTCCTTAATCTTATCACCTGATACGGAAGCAGCAGACCCAGTAAACTCTGCTTTTGTCTGGGTTCCATAACCTACTACGATAACTTCTGACAGCTGCTTGTTATCTATTGCAAGCGTAACATTGACAGTGCTTGCGTTACCAATACTACGCTCTACGGAAGTGTAGCCTAGGAATCGGAACACTAACGTGTTGCCTTCTGCCGGCACATTAATCGAATAAGAGCCGTCAGCTCCTGTTGCAGTTCCTGTACTGGTGCCTTTCACCAGTACGGCAACACCAGGAAGCCCCTGACCGGTGGCCTGGTCCGTCACCGTGCCCGTTACAGTCTTGCTCTGTGCCACTGCCTGTTGAAGCAGGGCAAATATCAGCGCAAAACTCAATAGTAATAGTTTTTTCATTGATTTGTGATTAAAGTGAGTAATGGTTAAGATTAGGATTGTTTGTTATTAAAATTCAGGCAATACAATTCCACTAGCATTTGAATG
Organism: Pontibacter sp. HJ8; assembly: GCF_054824225.1. NCBI lineage: Bacteria > Pseudomonadati > Bacteroidota > Cytophagia > Cytophagales > Hymenobacteraceae > Pontibacter > Pontibacter sp. HJ8. The sequence goes on along the minus strand of NZ_JSYF01000474.1, from coordinate 161 downwards.
CTCTTATTGAATAGCCTCCAAAGCAAGATCATTAAGTTTTAAATCCGTTGAGGTTAGTCTAAGCCCCATCAGATATGTGGATTAAATAAATATAAATCGATGAAGCACTACAGGCAGATCTACCCCTATGCAATACTATAGTTGATAACAGAGTGGGAACA
>NZ_JSYF01000473.1:0-3261 GCF_054824225.1 Pontibacter sp. HJ8 | reverse complement strand
ATACCTGCAGTGTTTTAGCAGGGCTTACTTCTCTGGCCCTGAGCCTTTCATACTTCCTCCCGAAATACACCATGGAGAAAGCGGTAAGCAATATCCCGATGGCCGATAGACCAATCACACTGTTGGAAAAGAAGGTTACCCAATTTAGTTGCACCCGGAAGATCTCTTTGCTGAACAACACCCCCACGCTGCCCACATACCCAAAGGAATCAGCGAGGTAAATCAGGAAACCAACATTTCCGGTATACTTAAAAGTGGAGATCAGCCGGTCGAAGAACACGGCATTGAACGGGATGTAAACCATGTATAGCCCAAGCCCGACAAGCATCATCCACCAGATCGGTGCGATGGATTGAGCAGTAAAAAGCAAGGTAGAAACCCCGGCGATCGTAAATCCGATGAGGATGAAAACATGTGCCGTTTGCAGCGCTTTATAATTGTTTTTGATGAGCACCATGCTGCCGATCAAAACCAGGATGATCAGGGTGATGGGCGTTTCCGTTTTCGAAAATATCGCCGGCTGGTTAAAATAGCCCAGTTCTTTCCACATCTCTGCCCCAAAATTATCGCGGATATCCCGGAAGATGGTCGCAAAACAGTAGATCAACACGCAGGCTGCTATACCTGCAAAGAACTCTTTTACAAAGCTTTTCCGGTCTTCTTCGGTCATGGCGGAACGTTCCGTTCGGAGCCGAATATCTTCTTCGCTGGGTGGTGGGATCTTCTCCATCAGGAAAACAAAAAGCAAAAGAGGCAGGGCGAAAACCAAACCAGTATAAAAAGGCACCCAGAATTCTGACACGCCAAACTGTACCATCAGCCAGGCACCAACGGATTTGACAAACCCCGAGGCGAAGATGAAGCTGACCGCTAAGGTAGCGCCAATGAAATCAGTGCTTCTACGGCCCTCCACATAAGAGAAAACGACTCCCCAAAGCATACCCAATGGGAAACCGTTTATGAAAAGGAAAGCAATGTTGTATGGGGGCGGCACCAGGGCAAAAAACAGCCAGCTTAACCAGGCGATTCCTGTCAGCAGGAAAATCACGTTCCCTCTGCCTGTTCGTTTCAGCTCCGAGATATATTTGATGCCGTAAAACTTGGCCAGCAAATAACCCAGCACCTGGCTGATGACCAGAAGGGTCTTATAGCTATACCCGGCAATTTCAAGTCCATCGAATGTGGCCACCGTAAAAGACTTCCGGAAGCCAAAGATCATGGTATAGGTTAGAAAAACCACAACGGCGGCATAGAGCCCCACTTTTAACTGGCTACTATTCTTATCCATTTTTGCTAACATGCCATTGACCTCTGGTATCGGGATGGAAACTTCTCTTTTGCTTTTTGAATATAGCTATTCACGCTGGAAGTTTCCTAGTGGGAATGTAAATTATTCAGGCCTCCTTAGGAAAGGAATCCGCGAAACACAGATTAGCTGAAGTCAGCCCTGGAAGTTTTTACAAGTGTGATGTGAGGATGAAACCCGTGGTATGGCAACTGGCTGTCTGCGATTTTCGACACGAAGCCAAAGTTCCGCACCGAACCGGCCTACTGCAAATAGCTTATTTTAGCAGGCTTTTCTTAATGCCACCCTACTTGTGCGTTCTTTTTGGGATCAGGTCGCATGGGCCTTCGTAGCGAACAAAAATATTGATCCAAAGCACCCGGGACAGCCTGAAAATGACCGGTAAAAGTCCAACAACGGTGACAGCTACTATCCCCATCATCATCCCCATCGTGACTTCTTCTACAAACTGATTCAGGATGAACAGGGCGACTAAAAAGATGGCTACATTAAAAGCAAAACTGACATACATGGCCCCGTAATAAAAGCCAGGTTCCGGTTCAAATACCTGGCCGCAACAAGGACAGGACGGGTGCATGGCCGCAAATTTAGTACTGTACAGCGTGCGCTTCGGAAACATATCTCCTTCCCGGCATCTGGGGCATTTGGCAGCTACTATAGCATAGAACAATGAATTACGCTGGCTCATACAAATCTATCTGAATGACATATATAACAAAAGTACAACCTGGAGTTACGTATATTACGGGACAAAAAATCCCTTTCCCTGTACTTTTCTTACGAAAGCTGATCCTCTCCTTCTATCAAAGAGCCAGGGCATGCGCTATACCTGCAACCAGGTATAGCTAAAAGAAGGAATATTCGCCCGGATATCAGACACTTCAACTTGTTTCCGGTTATACCTTATACCTGACATACAATGTTTCTGATCAACTTCTGCAATTACATGCCGGCACTGGCCGATTGATTTTGTTTCCCTTTGTTTTTGGCAATCATAGCAGGCCGGGGAGGGTATAGAAAACGCCGTACTTCTTTCATGTGATTCAGGCTACCGTTGGTCAGGTTGCTCAGCACTATGATGGCACTATGATCTTTTGGATTGCGCAGCAGATACGTGTTGAAGCCGTGCCACAGGCCTCCGTGGTATACAACGGTATCGCCACTGTCTACCTGGCGGATGCGCCAGCCAAACCCGTACGCTTCCGTCTTATTGTTGATCACACTGGCCCCTTTGAAAGCCTCTTCCAGCGTTTCTCGGCTTACCAGCCGCTGCGTGTAGAGGGCCTGGTCCCACTTATACAGATCTTCTACCGTGGAATACATGCCTTTGTCGCCCAGTACGGTATCCAGATAGTCAGGCGCTCTTTTACGTCTCCCGCCAATATGGCCTGTCGCTACCCGGCCCGTTTGGTCGGCTAACGCATGACTGAAGGTATAGGTGTTCGTCATTTTAAGCGGCTCAAAAATATGCTGCTGCATGTAGGTAGCAAAAGGCAGCCCGGACGCTTTTTCGACCACAGTAGCCAGCAGCGAGTAACCTGTATTGCTGTAATCGAAGCGGACATCGGGTTTGTAGTAGATTTTGGGCTGGTGCAAGGCCATCAGACTTAGCACATCGTCATTGGTCAGGTCGACTTTGCTATCGGGCCAGAGTTCATCGCTGAAATAGGTATAGTTCGGCAAGCCGGAGCGATGGGTAAGCAACTGCCGGATGGTGATGCCTTTGTAAGGGAAATCCGGGATATATTGCTGCACACTATCGTCGTAGTGGAGCTTGCCCTGCTCTTTGAGCATCATGATGGCCATCGCCGTGAACTGTTTGGAGACCGATGCCAGCTGGAAAACGGTTTGTGTGGTCAGGGTGTCTTTGCTTTTAAAATCGGCATAGCCAAAAGCTCCCTTGTACACGATTTGGTCATACTTTGTCACCAGCACGGTGCCGTTAAAACCTCTCT
>NZ_JSYF01000472.1:0-7309 GCF_054824225.1 Pontibacter sp. HJ8 | reverse complement strand
GGGCATGTGACGGGCTTTACGTGCAGTCTCTTATATTAATTCACTTATTATTGTATTTTTGTAGGAGGTACATACGTTGCAACCAACTTTTAGGACGCCTGTTTCGGAATACTGAAGCGTATACCTGCTGCGTTATATAGATTAATGCGGATTGCAACCTGTCGCCAACACTCATGCTGCACACTATTTGATACTTTGAGCAAACGATCGTTTCACATACTTCTGGTGCTTGCCGGCCTGTTGCTGGCGGGCTGTTCTGCTGAGCGCAACAACCCGCTGAGCAAAGCCTACCATAATACTACGGCCCGCTACAACGGCTACTTTCTGGCGAAAGAGAAGCTCGAAGCTATTGAAAAAAGTATACAAGACCAGACCGTATATGACTACAACCGGGTGTTGCCTATCTTCCCGCCCATCGACTCGGCTACCTTTCAGGCGCATGCAGCCGACCTCGAGGATGTGGTCAAAAAAGCTTCTTTCCCCATACAGTGGCACAAGAACAGCAAATGGATCGACGACAGCTACCTGCTGATCGGCAAAGTGCGCTTCTATGAACTCAACTTCCCGGACGCAGCCAAAACCTTTAAGTTCGTCAACTCGACCGGCCAGGACCGCCATGTGAAACATGAGGCGCTGGTGTGGCTCATGCGCACCTTCCTGAAAATGGGGGAGACCGACAATGCCCAGCAGGTATCCGAGTTCCTGAAGAAAGAGCGCCTGAACAAAGACAATGCGCGGGAGCTATACCTGGCCCGCGCCGAGTACTACCTGCTGCAGAACGACACAGCCGCTGTGATCGAGAACCTGGCCCTTTCGCTTCCCAACTTTGACAAAAAAGACAATCAATCCCGGGTACGCTATACCCTGGCCCGCTTTTACCAGGATCAGAAGGAAAACCAAGAAGCTTACCGGCAGTACACCCGCATTCTGCGCAACAACCCGCCTTACGATTTGGGTTTCTTCAGCAGGCTATACCTGGGGCAAGTGTCTGAGTTGTCAGATGAACAGGACCTGGACCGGATCGCGGGTTATTATGAGAAAATGCTGAAGGATGACAAGAACGTGGAATACAGGGACAAGATCCTGTACGAAATGGCGGTTTTTGAACAACGACAGCAGAACTACGACAAAGCGCTGGTGCACCTGAACGAATCGCTGAAAACACCCGGTACCCTTCCGAACCAGAAAGCCTATACCTACCTGAAGGCCGGGCAGATCTACTTTGAAAACCTGAACAAGTACGACCTGGCCCAGGCCTACTATGACAGTGCCGTGCAGGTATACCCGCAGCAGGCACCTGAATACGAGGCTGTCGTAGAGCGCAAAGATATTCTCACGGATTTTGCCAAGCAGTATGCGACCATCCAAACACAGGACAGCCTGCAGCGCCTGGCCCAGATGAGCGAAGCAGACCGCCTGGCTTTTGTCCAAAACCTTGTGCAGCGCGAAGAAGAGCTCCGCCAGCAGGAGCAGGCCCGGCTGCAGGAACAACAGAAAACAAGCCGCCGGAATCCGGAAAAGCAGAACAATACCAGTAGTACCCTGGGCAACCGCAACAACACGTCGGCCAGCATCGGCAATGACAATACAGGTGTCTTTTATTTTGATAACCCGGCTGCCATGGCCACGGCACGTTCCGAGTTTGTGCGCCGCTGGGGTGACAGGCCGCTACAGGATAACTGGCGCCTGCGCAGCAGGGGTGAAACCGGCGACCAGGAAAAAGTAGTGGCACTGGAACAGCCCGCTGCAGAAGCAGCTGAGACAGCCGAAACCGCAGCGGCCCGCCTGCAGGCTCAGGTAGACACCTATCTGCAGAACATTCCTGCTACCACGCTGGCCATACAACAGTCCGAAAAGATGGTGGAGGATGCCCTGTTCCGGCTGGGCAACATTTACAGCCAGAAGCTACATGACCCTGTCAGTGCAGCTGCCACCTACGAGCAACTCCTGCAGCGATTCCCGCATTCGGAGCATGCCGCCGAAACATCCTACGGCCTATACCTGATCTACAGCAGGTCAGGGAATGCGCTCAAAGACGTATATTATAATAAGATAAAGCAGCAGTTCCCGGGCACCACCTATGCCATGCTGGTGGATGATCCGAATTTCATGAGCAAAAATGCGTTGGATAACAGAAAGGCGCACAGTCTCTACGACTCTGCTTTTACGAGCTACGAACAAGGCAACTATACACACGCTACTGAACTGCTGGCAACGCTCAACAGCCAGTATCCGCTGCATGATATACCGGACAAATCCGCTTTCCTGCGCGTCCTGATCACGGCCCGCTCCGAGAAGCCGCAGCTGCTGCGCGAACAGCTGCTCCAGTTCAAAGCCAAATACCCGACCAGTCCGCTGATGCCGCGTGCCGAGCAATTGCTTACCAGCTACAGCGACCTGGAGAACAAGCAGCTCCTGCGCCAGGAGGCTCCTCAGACTATACCTGTAGGCACTGCCAGTATTAAAAAGGAAGAGATGACGCCGGAGCAAAAGGTCAGTGCCAGTGTCGCGCTTGCCTCTGCCAGGACGAGACCCAAGCCTGCGGCCTCAACCAGGCAGCCCGAGCCTGCAAAAGCCATCCTGCAGAATCCGATCGTCCTACCCGACACCACTACTACCGCAGCCACCCAGCCGGCAGCTACTGACACGACAGCAGGCACCGCACCTGCTGATACAGGGGTGACTGCTGCGGCACCTAAAATAGCCAAAGACCCGCTGGCCTATACCCAAGAGCCGGACACAGCTTATTATTTTGTGCTGATATACCCCGAAGAGCATACGGCTTTCAAAGATGTGGCCCTCCGGTATGAGAAGTACAACACGACCTATTACAAAAATCAGCAGCTGAAAGTAGAGACGAGGCCTTACGAAACCGGCAAGCTCCTGCTGGTAACCCGCGCCTTTCCTGATCTGAAAGTGGCGCAAACTTTTAACATCAAACAAAAAGCGCCACAATCACCAATTGGCAAAATCAGAGGCGCAGAATTCACTACCTTTGTAATATCTTCTGCCAATTTCCGGAAATTCATGCAGAAGAAAGATTTAGAAGCTTATCTGAATTACTTCAGAACCATTGATTAAGATGACTACGACGACTCGTCCAAAACAAAAAAAGGTATACCCGAAAGTAATTTCGGCTCTTTGGCTGCTGTTCCTGAGTGGCCTTGTTGTGCTTATTCTGTATATATACGCTGTTAGTATCAACTTCCTGAACCTGTTCGGGGAGCTCCCGAATATGCGTACACTGGAAAACCCCAGAAGTGCGCTCTCCTCGGAACTCTACTCGGCTGACAACCAGCTGCTGGGTAAATACTTTCGCGAAAACCGCACCCCGATCGATTACGAGGACCTGCCTGAGAACTTTGTGCACGCCCTCATCGCCACGGAGGACATTCGTTTTGAGGAACACTCCGGTATAGACCCGGAGGCCATGATGCGTGTGGTAGGCTCTATTCTGATAGGCAGTTCCAAGGGTGGCGGCAGTACCATTACCCAGCAGCTTGCCAAGAACCTGTTCAAGACGCGTGGCGAAGAGCTTAATAACGGCCTCCTCAACGATAAGCCCGGCTTCCGGACCCTGATTCACAAGACCAAAGAATGGATCATGGCGGTTAAGCTGGAGCAGTCTTACACCAAGCGCGAGATCATGGTCATGTACCTCAACATTTTTGAGTTTGGCAGCAATGCCTTTGGTATACAATCCGCCGCCAAAACCTTCTTCAACAAAAATCCACATGACCTGAAAGTAGAGGAATCTGCCGTACTGGTTGGTTTGTTTAAGAACCCGAATTTCTATAGCCCTAAGTTCAAGCCCGAGAACTCCAAGCGCCGCCGCAATGTGGTGTTGTCCCAGATGGTCAAATATGGCTTCCTGCCGGCAGAAGAGTATGCCAAACTCAAAGAGGAGGACATCAAGCTGGATTACCGGGTTGAAAATCAGAACGTTGGCCTTGCCCCGTACTTCCGTACCGAGGCCAGCAAGTTTCTGCTGAAGTGGTGCCGCGAAAACGGCTACGACCTGTATGCCGACGGCTTGAAGATCCACACAACCATCGACTCACGCATGCAGCGCTATGCCGAACAGGCGGTGAAGGAGCACATGAAGGATCGCCAGAAAGAATTCTTCTCGCACTGGAAGGGCCGCAATCCCTGGATTGACCGTCAGGGCAAGGAAATCAAGAACTATGCAGAAACGGCCATCAAACGAACCGCCCGCTACCGCAGGCTGGATGCCCGCTTCGACGGCAACCAGGACTCGATCAATTATTACCTGAACAAGAAGATCCCGATGACGATCTTTACCTGGGATGGTGAAAAAGAAGAGATGATGAGCCCGATGGACTCGCTCCGGTATTACAAGCACTTCCTGCAGACGGGCTTTATGGCCATGGAACCCCAGACGGGCAATATCAAAGCCTGGGTAGGCGGTATCGACTACAAGCACTTTAAGTACGACCACGTGAAGCAGGGCGCGCGCCAGCCTGGTTCTGTTTTCAAGCCGTTCCTGTATACCGCTGCGATCGAGAACGGCTACTATCCGTGCTATGAAGTGATTGATACGCAGGTATGCATCCCGCTGGAAGATGGTACCATGTGGTGCCCGAACAATGCGGACAATAAGTTTTCGGGGGAGAAGTTCACGTTACGCAAAGCCCTGGCCGAGTCGGTGAACTCTATCTCTGCCTTCCTGGTGAACAAGCTGGGTGCCGAGACACTCGTGAAAACGGCCAAACGAATGGGTATCTCTACCCCTCTGGAGGCCAATCCTTCGCTGGCATTGGGCGTGAACGATGTGACCTTATACGATATGGTTGGCGCCTACGGAACCTTCGTCAACAACGGCACCTGGACCGAACCAAACTTCATTACCCGCATCGAAGACAAGCATGGCAATGTGCTCGCTGATTTTGTTCCGAAGACAGTAGAAGCGCTGAGCGAAGAAACCGCCTACATGATGGTGCATATGCTCAAAGCGGCTGCGGAGCCAGGTGGTACAGCCTACTATGGTCTTCGTCACCGCAACGGTCTGAAAAACGAGATCGGTGGTAAAACAGGTACGACGCAAAACTATTCGGACGCCTGGTTCATGGGCATTACGCCGGACCTGGTAGCTGGGGCCTGGGTGGGCGGAGACGATCGTTCTATCCACTTCCGTACCATTGCGCTTGGACAGGGCAATAAGCTGGCTATGCCGATCTATGGCAGCTTCATGCAAAAGGTATATGCCGACAAGACTTTAGATGTTTCAAAAGACGCTTTCCCTAAACCTTCTACCCCATTATCGGTAGAATTAGATTGCTCCAAGTATAACAGCGGTGTATCTGTTGACTCTGCCCAGCAGGATCAGTTCTACCAATTACCTGCTGAGATCGACCTGGATGCTTTCTAATTGTAGGAACAATGGCTGTAAACGATAAGCTGAAAGAGGTAATTTCTCATCTGCCACACAAGCCTGGCATTTATAAGTTTTTTGATGACAACGGGATCATCTATGTAGGCAAAGCGATTGATATCAGGAAGCGCGTCAGCTCCTATTTCAATCGCTCTGCCCAGCATAACAAGAAAACGCTCAAGCTTATTTCCCAGATTCAGGACATCGAGTTTACAATCGTAGACACGGAGGCGGATGCCTTTCTGCTGGAAAACAACCTCATCAAGCAGTACCAGCCCAAGTATAACATCCTGCTCAAGGATGGCAAGACGTACCCTTACATTTGCATCGTCAATGAGCGCTTCCCGCGCGTGATCAGCACCCGTAATAAAATCAACGACGGCTCCCGCTACTTCGGTCCTTACCCCAGCGGCACCGCCATGCACGTTATCCTCGACCTGATCCGGACGCTATACCCTTTGCGCACCTGTACTTATAACCTCTCCCCGGAGAACATTGCGGCAGGTAAGTTTAAGGTATGCCTGGAATACCACATCGGCAATTGCAAAGGCCCTTGCGAAGCCCTGGTGGACGAAACGACATATAACCAATATATCACTCAAATCAGAAGTATACTTTCCGGGAACCTCACCATCGCCAAGAACTATTTTAAGGAGCGTATGGCCACAGCGGCGGAGGAGTATCAGTTCGAACTGGCCCACCAGTACAAGCAGAAACTGGACATACTGGACGATTTCCAAACCAAGTCTACGGTTGTCAGCAACACCCTGACCAACATTGATGTCTTCACGATTACTTCGAATGAAAAGTGCGCGTTTGTCAATTACCTGAAGGTAATGAACGGCTCTATCATACAAACACAGTCGCTGGAGCTGCACAAAAAGCTGGACGAATCAGACGAGGAATTACTGGCCACGGTGATCGTGCAGCTGCGCCATGAGTTTGAAAGCACCTCACGGGAGATCATCACCAACATTGAACTGACGCTGCCGCTGGATAACATTACCGTGACGCAACCGCAGATAGGGGATAAGCGCAAATTGCTGAACCTGTCGCTTAAGAATGCGCTATACCTGCGGAAAGAGCGGGAGGGACGCCAGGAACAAAACAAGAACCTGGGAGAGCAGCGCGAACTGCGCGTGTTGGAGACGCTCAAGAAAGACCTGCGCCTGACAGAATTGCCCCGCCATATGGAGTGTTTTGATAACTCCAACTTCCAGGGTGACAATCCGGTGGCGTCTATGGTGTGCTTCAAGAATGGCAGGCCCAGCAAGAAAGATTACCGGCACTTCCACATCAAAACAGTGGTTGGCCCCAATGACTTTGAGTCGATGTATGAGGTTGTCTCACGCCGCTATCGTCGCCTTGTGGAAGAAAACCAGCCGCTGCCGCAGCTCATCATCATTGACGGGGGCAAAGGGCAGTTGAGTTTTGCCGTGCAGGCGCTCAAGGACCTGGATCTGTGGGGGAAAGTTGCCATCGTAGGTATAGCCAAGCGCCTGGAAGAGATATTTTACCCGGGTGACAAATTACCGCTCTACATCGACAAAAAGTCGGAGTCTCTGAAACTGATCCAGCGCATGCGGAATGAAGCGCACCGCTTTGCGATCACGTTCCACCGTTCCAAACGCGATGCTGGTACCTTGAAAACCGAGTTGACGGAGGTAAAAGGCATTGGCCCCTCCACGGCCGATGCTTTGCTCAAAAAGTACCGGTCCGTTAAGAAACTCAAGGAGCTGAGCCTGGATGAACTCACGGCTGAAGTAGGACAGCGCAAAGCCTCTATCCTGTATGAATACTTTCATGCAGCCTGATCCTCGGGCAGATCTGCCTGACGCTATACCCTCTCCTTGCTGATCATCATGAAATACCATACCTCCTGAATCAGGTATAAACATAAAAAAAGGAGACTCTTTC
>NZ_JSYF01000471.1:0-1296 GCF_054824225.1 Pontibacter sp. HJ8 | reverse complement strand
GTGCCGTGGCCCAGTACCTGAAAAACCACGACAAGGTAGAGAAAGTATTCTGGCCAGGCCTGGAAGACCACCCGAACCATGCGGTTGCCAAAGAGCAGATGCGCTCTTATGGCGGTATGGTTTCTTTTGTGCTGAAAGGCGACCGAATGGGAGACGCCATTGCTGCGCTGGAGCGCTTCAAGTACTTTGCCCTGGCTGAGTCACTGGGTGGGGTAGAGTCGCTGTGCGGCCACCCGGCTTCTATGACTCACGCCAGCATACCGGGCGCAGAGCGCCTCAAAGCCGGCCTGAGTGATTCGCTGATCCGCCTGAGCGTAGGTATAGAAGACATCGAAGATCTGCTGGCTGACCTGGAACAGGCGATAGGCTAACCAGATTGAGTAAAGATTGCCCTCACATAGCTGCCCCGCTCACGATCGGGGCAGCTATTTTTCGTATACACCCTTAAACTTTGGCAGCCAAACAATGGCACATCAACCGATACTGTTCCGGGAGCGGCAGCGATTTACCCAGCTCTGGCTGTGGGTGGTGGTGTTGGGAGTGGCCGCTATCATCTGGGCCGGATTTGTGTACCAGGTGCTGCTGGGCGGGGCCTATGGCAACCAACCGGTCACCGATGTGCAGCTCAGCATTCTGCTGGGGTTGCTGGGTTTTGGGATGCCTTTCTTCTTTTACTGCATGTCCCTGACAACGGAGGTGCAGCCTGGCGTTCTTTCCGTTCGGTTCATGCCGTTCCACCTTAAGCCGGTGCGCATACCCCTGCACCTGGTCCGGGACTTTGAGAAGGTAACCTACCAACCGATAGATGAATACGGCGGCTGGGGAATCCGGTGGGGGGCGAAAGGGCAGGCATACAATATGTCGGGGAAGGAAGGGGTGCAGCTTTACTTTTACAACAAAGCGCCGCTCCTCATCGGCTCGCAACGACCAACTGAACTGCTGGAAGCGATCATACGCGCCAAAGAGCTTGGGAAAGGAATAGAGGTATAGCCATCTCTGTAGGGACAGGTCGCGACCTGTCCGAATCGTGGATAGGTATAGCGGGTTAAGACCTCGCAGCGTGCGCAGCTCCTGCGAGTGTCTGGTTGAAACTTCCCTGCTTCACCGGGTCCAACCACCCCTGCCCCTCCTTAGCCTTTTCGAGGGCCCCTACCCCCAGAGGGGAGCTTGGCTACTACTGCTGGAAAGGGTATAAGCGCTGTAGCGATTGAGAAAGTATACCTGTGGCATGTAAACCCACCCCTGGCCCCTCCGAGGAGGGGAATCGGGAACGCTTGTCATCCCCCTACCCCCTTC
>NZ_JSYF01000470.1:0-3032 GCF_054824225.1 Pontibacter sp. HJ8 | reverse complement strand
TCAATTAACGCATCAATCCCAACATCAACAATTGTTTGTTCCCTGAAAATCCAACCTAAATCTTTAGTAACAATAGTGTCTGTTGCAATTACTCCTAACCTCTCCGTACTGCTGTATCTGCTCATAATCTTTAACTAATGTCAACTACCACGAAAGAAAAAAGCCCCTCTCCTATTCTTAGGAGAGGGGTCTGGGGTGAGGTTAGTTCAAGGAAATATAAGGCTTGTCGGCTATACCCATGGCCGTGGCGGTCGTGGTCAGCTGCTTCAGGGTGTTGAGCGTGCTCTCATCGGCGCTGCTCTGCATCATTTTGAAAAGCAGGGCCGATACACTCAGGTTGCGTACGTCGTCCGAGTTCATGCCGAACTGGTTGATGAAGCGCTGCAGGTTCTCCCGGAAATCCACGTGGCCCTTTCCGTTCACCTGGAAGAAGGTATCCTTCACCGTGTTCAGCACCTCGCTGTTGCCTACCAGGCGGTCCACCTGCTTGCCTTTGGTGATAGAGCCCACGATCTGGTCGAAGAACATGGTTTCGCCTCCCACAATGTCGATCTTGGCCGCTTTGAGAGCCTCCGCGATCACCTCCGCCTGCGATGCGGCAATGTCTTTCTGGATGTTGATCTGGGCCAGCTCGATGGACTTCTCTTTGTCCAGGCGCAGCTTGAACTCTTCGTGGTCTTTGCCCACACCGTCCAGTTTGCGCATGGCATCCGCCTTCTCTTCTATGCCTTTCGCTTCCACCGTGAATTTCTCACCGCTCACACGGGCTTCGGCCAGCCCGCGCTTCTCTTCAGCGGTAGCCAGATTCTCCACTACCGTGGCATCGGCTATACCTTGTTCTTTCGTCACCCGGGCGCTTACCATACCCAGTCGTTCTTCGGCTTCTGCCTGGGCATTGGCTTTCGCTTTGATCACCGATGCTTCTGCTTCGCCTTCTACCTGGCGGGCGTGTGCTTTGGCCTCCATCACCTGCGCTTCGGACAAGCCTTTGGCAGCTGCCTGCGCGGCCTCTGCTTCGGCCATCGTTTTGATGGCTTGCGCCCGGTTGTTGGACGATACCTGCTCGGCTTCGGCATCGATCAGCATTTGTTTTGCTCTGAACTCCGCTGCCTGACGCGCTGCCTCGGCACCCTTGATTTCTTTCACCAGGGACTCTTCCGCTTCTTTCTCTGCATTCTTGATTGCCACCGCTTTCGTACGATCTGCCTCTGCAAAAGCTCTTGTATCCTTGATCTTCTCCTCTTCTTCCACCACAGCTTTCTCCACGGTCACACGCTCCCGGATGATGCCCTGGATATTCTTGCGCTCTTCTTCAATGGCTTTCTCTTTCTCGATCTGGGCCAGTGCCACGATGCGCTCCTTCTCATTCTCCTCCAGCAGGCGCGCCTGCTCTACGCGCTCCGTTTCGATGGCGTCGGTGCGCTGCTTGCTGCGCTCGGCTACCAGTATCTGGCGGTCTTTGTTCTGCTCGGCGATCTTCACCTCTTCGTCGGTTGCAATCCGGGCTTTCTCCGATTTCAGGCGCTCTTCGTGGCGCACTTTCTCCATTTCGGCAAACTCCCTAGACTTGATGTTGGCAATTTCGCGCTTCTGCTTTTCCTCGTTTTCAGCCAGCTGTTTTTCCAGCTCTAGGATGGTTTCCTGCGCCTCCACGTCCTGCTTCTTAATGGTCTTTTCTTTCTCACGCTCAATCAGGTTGGCCTGTACTTTCTGCTTCGCTGTCAGGTCAATGATCTTCTTGATACCTTCGGCATCAAGGATGTTATTTTCATTTAAGTTGATCAGCGGCGTCTGCTCCAGGTAGTCGATCGCACAGTCGTCCAGGATAAAGCCATTCAGGTCGGTGCCGATTGTCTGCAGGATCTGGCGCTTGAAATCATCGCGGCTCTGGTAGAGGTCCACAAAGTCAAAGTGCTTGCCCACCGTCTTCAGTGCTTCGGAGAATTTGGCGTCGAACAGGCTTTCCAGCGCCGGGTGATCCGAAGCACGCTTACAGCCGATGGACTGCGCCACCTGGACCACATCCTCCGGCGTTTTGTTGACGCGCAAAAAGAAGTTCACTTTGATGTCGGCTCTTAAATTGTCTTTACAGATCAGGCCTTCGGAGCCCGTCCGGGAGATCACGATGGTTTTGAGGGTAATGTCCATTACCTCCAGCTTGTGGATGATGGGCACGACGAATATACCGGAGAAAGACACTTTCGTATCACCCAGGCCGGTACGTACCATGGCTTCGCCCTGTATGGCTTTCTGGTACATTTTGACAACGATGGCAATCAAGCCGATCACGACTAGCGCCAGTACGATGACGATAGACCAGGATAAAGATGTAATCATGTGAATTAGATAGTTTGGTAAGGTTCTATGAGGTAAAATTTGTTCCCAGCATTGTATTCAAGCACCAGCGCAGTCTCCCCTTTCTGCACAGCGGAACCTTCCGTGGTTTTCACGTTCAGCAGCAGCGGTGCTCCGGCGGTTTTCACCGTCGCCTGGCCCAGTTCAGTGTGAGTAGCCGGGAGAATGACCGTACATACCTGCCCGATGATGGTGGCAGCTGAATCGTGCTCGATCTCCAGGGCAGCAAAAACCTTTACAAAGGGCCTGGTCAGGATTTTGGAAACAAACAGGGCAGCGATAAAGGAAGGTAACAGGTATAGCAGCCCCAGCAGCTCGTAGTTGTGGTTGAAGTAGTAGTTAACCAGTATCGAAATCACCCAAAAAGGCAGGGCCAGGAAGGTCAGGAAAACCATGAATGGCACTTTGCCCAGGTTAAAAAACGCCAGCGCCGAGTTCAGCCACGTAACGGCCGATACGCCATCTGCCTGCACTTCCGTATCCAGATCCAGATCCACATCGAAGAAGTCGAGGTCCAGGAAACCGAAGATCACCGCCACCCAATACAGGAGCGTGAAAACCAGGAAGGCAGTCGGTAAAATGTTAACACCGGAAATGGCAGCTTGTAAAAGTTCGTTCATAGGCAAATAAAGGCAGTGATATATAATATGCTATAAATATAATATAATATCTATAAC
>NZ_JSYF01000469.1:0-3545 GCF_054824225.1 Pontibacter sp. HJ8 | reverse complement strand
TTGCGGGAGCCCAATAACATCGTGCTCTCCCGAACGATGGCAGACAAGTTCTTTCCGGGAGAAAACGCAGTAGGGAAAGTCGTCCGGTTCAACACAAAACTTACGCTGAAAGTAGCGGCTGTTATACCTGACTTTTCCTCCAATACTGATTTCCCGTTCACGTTCCTCGTCTCCTATTCTACGCTCAAAACCTACAGTCCTTACGAGCTGGACTCCTGGAACCAGTTGGTAAGCAATCACACGGCCTTTGTCCTGCTCCCCGACCATTCAGACACAGACGCTTTCGAAGCCAGGGTAAACCATACCTTACAACAGCATATGCCCGAGAGGCGGGCTACAAAGGAAACCATCGTGCTGCAACCTCTGCCCGACATCCACTTCAATGCGGCCTATGGTAATTATGCGATGCGTACAATATCGCGGGAAGTTATCGGTTCGATGGCCATGGTAGGATTGCTGCTGGTGATCACGGCCTGTATCAACTTCATCAACCTGGCCACGGCCCAGGCGATCAGGAGAGCCAAAGAGGTAGGTATACGCAAAGTAATGGGCAGCAACCACTGGCAACTTATGCTGCAGTTCCTCGGCGAAACCTTCCTGATCACGCTCTCTGCCACCCTGATCTCGGTTATCCTGACAGAACTCAGCTTACCATACCTGAACAGGCTGCTGGAATTGAAAGTGACTTTCAGCGTTTGGCAAGACCCTGTGCTGCTGCTTTTCCTCTGCCTGCAGACGGTGCTGGTTACTTTATTTGCCGGGCTATACCCTGCTTTCCTGCTGGCCCGGTTCCAACCTATAGCCGCCCTGCGTAGCCGCATGTCGGTGCAGCAGGTAGGTGGTCTGCCCTTGCGGCGGGCACTGGTAGTGGTACAGTTCACCATTTGCCAGGTACTCATCATCTGCACGCTGGTTGTAAATGAACAAATGCAGTATTTCCGGAACAAAGACCTTGGCTTTAACAAGGAAGCCGTCGTTACTTCCCTGCTCCCAAGGGGGGAATCCAAAAAACTGTCTGCTTTGCGGCAGGAGATTCTGAGTAATCCGGCGGTAAGGGATGTGACATTCGGGATGGCTCCCCCGGCTGCGGATATCATCAATCTTACTAATTTCACGTTCGACAATGCCAAAGAGGACGCCCCCTTCCAGGCAAACCTGAAAACTGCCGATGAGCACTACCTGGACCTGTTTGCCATCAAACTGATTGCAGGCAGAAAGTATAAGGATCATGAAGAATCAGGAGATACCTTGCTTCGCCTCCTCATCAACGAAACCATGCGCCGGAAACTGGGCTTGAAACACCCCGAGGAGGCCCTGGGTAAAAGCGTGACATTGAATGGAGGTAGAACCAAAGCGACAATCATAGGGGTAGTGGAAGATTTTCACCAGGCATCGCTGCGTGACCCGATCGACCCGACCTTTATAGTACCCTATAATGACAACTACTTTTTTATGATGGCCAAAGTAGATATGCAGCAAAGCAAAGAAGCGCTGAAGCACCTGGAGCAGGTATGGTACAAAGCCTACCCGGAGGCAGTATTCAACTATGAGTTTTTGGATGATGCCATCTCCCGTTTTTACCGCGAGGAAACAAGGCAGAGCACGCTCTTTAAAGTATTTTCCTTTATTGCCATCTTCATAGGCTGCCTGGGTTTGTATGGCCTGATCTCTTTTATGGCCGTGCAGCGTACCAAAGAAATTGGTGTACGAAAAGTATTGGGAGCATCGGTTTTACAGATCGCTGTGCTCTTCTCCCGGGAATTCGCCAAACTCGTGTTGGTAGCCTTTGTACTGGCCGCCCCTATTGCCTACTACCTGATGCGCCTTTGGTTGCAGGACTTTACGTACCGCATCCACATCGGCATCTGGCCCTTTGTGCTGGCAGGTGCTGCCACTTTGCTTATTGCAATGATCACCATGAGTTCGCAGGCCATACGGGCAGCCATGGCCAATCCGGTCTATTCCCTGAAAACAGAATAAGCTATACCTGGTAGGAGCAGCATTTTATTAAAATTTTTTTTCTGTTCAGAATGAGCCAGTTACATGAACCGGCTCATTTTTTTAAAGAAAAGCTGCCACATAGTTTTGCAGGAAAGATTTAGCCCTCTATATTTGCACCACAATACGACAGAATGGTCCGTTCGTCTAGGGGTTAGGACTCCAGATTTTCATTCTGGCAACAGGGGTTCGATTCCCCTACGGACTACTTGAAAGCCTCTCATTTCACGCTGAGAGGCTTTTTTTATGCACATCAGACACTATTCGGACGCTAAAGCAACTTCCCTCCAACGCTGAGGATCAAAAAGCCCCTAATGGTAGTGGCGCCTGAATAGGCCAAAGGTATGTTCACCACCCCCAACTGTCTTCGCTAATTTGCCAATCTTATTCTTTCCCGATAAGCTTCGTAGTTATAAACATCTCACCTTCATTATTGTGTCTTACTTACTCATCTCTTAAAAAATAAATCTTTCATGAGACGTAAAAATAGGACTCCGGTCGGAACATTTTCTTCGAAGTAGGTCTGTGGCTCAGAAAACAGCCGTGTCTGTTGCATAACTATTTCTCACTATTGCCTTCTCTGACTCTAAACACCCGAAAGGATATTGCAGCCCTAACCTTACTCATCAGTTTCAGTTGTAAGGAAGCATAAAAGAATGGCATAAAAAGACCGGATATGCTCTCTCCCATCGCTATAGTCTGGTGACCTATCGGGATTGAACTCGTCGGAAGAGAATGCTTACATGAGGTGCCGTTCAGTTTAAGTCGCTTTCTTTGCCTTTTACCAATATTCAATAAAATTGTAATACTTTTTAAAAATGTCGTAGTATGTTATAATAGGCTTGGCCAAAACCAAAAAAATTAAACCAAACTTGCCTTTTACTCACAGACCAGCTACATACCCTGCCAAGAGGCCGGTTCTGATCTAAGCAGGTACAGAATCGATAAAGTGCTTGCTATGTTGTGCAGTCCAAGGCGCTTGACAACAGGGAAAGTTAATTGGTGGGGTCAATACTGTATATAGCCTCCTCCGCCCCCGTGAACCTTACTTCCCTCCTGTGCCCCCTTTTCCACGGTCACCCTCCTTTATGATATGGCAGGCTGTTTTAAAGCTTCGCGTATCTCAGCGGTGTCTACTACACCTTGAAAAGCACTTTATGTTGTTCCTACCACTCAAACTGTTAAACTATGAACAAGCGAATTTCCATTTTTTCTTCTCTAATCGTGTGTCTTATCGCCCTTTTCATAGGGAGCTGCTCTAAAACAGATATTGAACCTGCTACCGATCCGACAGTGTTAGAAGCTCAGGCTTCGCAGCAGGGTGCTTTCAAAGCAGGACAAGCCCATAAACTGCCTGTCACTTTCTATACCGTCGCAACAGGTGCCCAGGGTACCACTTACACGGGAACCGTTAGAGTAGAGGGGGCGATCAATGCAACGGGCACCTATGTGATGCCCACTGAGACACTGGGACAGGCCCTGCATTGCACGCTTATAGTCACCTTGCCGGATGGCTCCATTACCATGCGGATGAACTGCAACATGGT
>NZ_JSYF01000468.1:0-1200 GCF_054824225.1 Pontibacter sp. HJ8 | reverse complement strand
CAACAGGGGTTCGATTCCCCTACGGACTACACAATAAACCTTAAAAACCCGCTTATTTGATAAAATAAGCGGGTTTTTTGTTTTTAGAGTAACAGAAAAGTAACAAAAAAGATTTTTCTTACGATTAATGCCTCTTGATACTACTAAAGCCCTGTTTAACTTTATTGCATTAAAAGCAGAGTGCTTTATTAAGTATCTTCAAGTATGAGAGGCTTTTTAAGCAAAGACTACAAGTAGCCTAATATGTTTACTTGTTAATCTTAGCTATAACATATCAACCATAGCCTAGGCTACT
This sequence comes from Pontibacter sp. HJ8, assembly GCF_054824225.1. Classification (NCBI taxonomy): domain Bacteria; kingdom Pseudomonadati; phylum Bacteroidota; class Cytophagia; order Cytophagales; family Hymenobacteraceae; genus Pontibacter; species Pontibacter sp. HJ8. Next base: position 905 of record NZ_JSYF01000468.1, on the reverse strand, counting down.
CCTTTTAAAATTTCAGCTACAGTTTTAGACATGGGTGTAGTTGGTCTTTTGATCAGTCTGGAAAGCTGACGGCTGTCATCAAACAGATCTCCTCTTGATGTGGCCACATCCCAACCTGCTATCGCCTGAGCTAATCCATCCGGCAAACCAAAACTTGTAAGTATACCAGCATACTCCGCTTCGGGCAGGTTATTATAAGGTATATCTTTTCCAATCTGTTTTGACACTTCGGCTGCCAATTCACTCAGCGTATAAGCTTCATCTCCGGCAAGTTCATAGGTTTTACCCTCATGTCCTTCGCTCATTAAAGTCACTACAGCTGCCTCAGCATAGTCTTCACGTGTGGCAGATGAAACCTTCCCCTCGCCTGCACTTCCTATCAAAGCACCACCAGCAATTGCTCCGGGAATAGAACCTGCGTAGTTTTCGTTGTACCACCCGTTGCGAAGTATGGTGTACGAAATTCCGGATTCTTTCAAGGCAGCTTCGGTGGCTACGTGTTCTGAGGCAATGCTAAGAGAAGTTGTATCTGCATGCAACAGACTGGTATACACAATCTGCTTCACACCAGATTGCTTTGCTGCTTCTAGTACGTTTTTATGCTGCTGTTCCCGCTTGCCTATTTCACTGCTGGATATAAGCAACAGGGTATCTATACCTTGTAATGCTTTAAGAAGTGTCTCTGACTTATCATAATCAGCTTCTTGGGATTCAACGCCTAAGTCAGCTGCTTTTTGCTTAGAGCGCACAAGTGCAACAATGGTATCGGCTGATACTTTTTCTTTAAGCTTGTTTACTACTATACGCCCCAGTTGTCCGGTCGCTCCTGTGATTCCTATTTTCATGTTATTCATTTTTAGATAATTATTTCTGTTCATTCAGTCCAAAGACTAAACCATCTGGGC
>NZ_JSYF01000467.1:0-3145 GCF_054824225.1 Pontibacter sp. HJ8 | reverse complement strand
TGGATATGCTAACAGATACTGATAACCCAGCTTCCTTACAACCGGATACGCTCACCATTCTGGTGCCTGTGTATAACGAAGCAGACTGTCTGGTGCGCTTATGCGAAGCGTTGGACGCTTTTCTGGCTCAGTCGCCTATGCCAACGGATGTGCTGTTTGTAAACGACGGTTCAACGGATGAAAGTCTGGTATTCATTCAGAACATCTGCCACAGCAAGAGCAGCTACAGTTATATCTCCTTAAGCAAAAACCAGGGGCTGAGTACGGCTATGAAAGCCGGAATCGATCACTGCAACAGTACTTACATAGGCTACATGGACTCTGACCTGCAGACCTCACCACTGGACTTTCTGCTTTTCTTTGAGTACCTGCCAGCCTATCAGATGGTAAACGGCATTCGCACCAGGCGCAAGGATACGTTTGTGAAGAAGATCTCTTCTAAAATAGCCAACAGCTTCCGGCGCCGCATGATACAGGATGGCATTGAAGATACAGGCTGCCCGCTTAAGATCATGGAAGCTTCCAGCGCCAGGCAAGTGCCCTTTTTTGATGGGATGCACCGCTTTCTGCCGGCGCTCATACAGCTGCAGGGGGGCAGGGTGAAGCAGGTTCCGGTCCAGCATTTCGAACGCTATGCGGGCACGTCCAAGTATCACCTGTTCAACCGCCTCTGGGGCCCGCTCCAGGATACCTTCGCCTTCCGGTGGATGAGCAAACGCTACATCCGCTATACCGTCTCCGAGCAACTGATACACCAGACAACGCCTAGCCATGAGCAAATCTGAAGTAGGCGTATATAGTATTGGCCTGTTGGCACAGGGCCTGTTTTCCGCCCGGATACTGGTGCAATGGATACAGTCGGAGCGGGCCGGTCGGGTACTCTCACCTTCCTCGTTCTGGACGTTCAGCTTAGTTGCTTCTTTTCTGCTGATGGTGTACGGAGCGCTTCGGAATGACCTGGTCATCATTGGCGGTCAGTTGATATCCTACCTTATCTACATGCGGAACCTGCAGTTCAAGGGGATGTGGAATGAGTTGCCGGAGTGGGTGAGGTGGGCTTCGGTGCTTTTCCCGGTGATGGCCTTGTGCTGGCTGCTTTTTGGGGACATCTACAGCCTGGGCTACATCTGGGAGCATAGTAAAATTTCGGGTACGCTGGTGGCTTGGGGCGGTCTGGGACAGGCCGTCTTCACGCTGCGCTTTGTATACCAGTGGTACTTCTCTGAAATGGCCCATGAATCGATCCTGCCGAATGGTTTTTGGGTGCTCAGCCTGATGGGCAGCCTCATGATTGTTTCTTATGCGGTGCTGCGACTGGACCCGGTCTTGTTTCTGGGACAAGTTGTAGGCCTGGTAGCTTATTCCCGGAATCTATACCTGGGTTTGCGGCAGCAGGCAGCGCAGCAACGCGCAAGCGGTAAATCCGATGCCCTCTAACCCAATCTGGCAACGCAGCCATCTCCTGGCCGCTGGCATTCTGCTTTTTTTGCTGGTACCGTTGCTCTATAATCTGGGCGGATGGGGCGTGCTGGAAACCAGTGAGGCCCGTTATGCTGAGATCAGCCGGGAGATGCTGGAAAGCGGTGATTGGCTGCACCCGCGCCTGCTGGGCATTCAGCACTTTCATAAGCCTCCCGTGACTTACATGATTACAGCGACAGGTATGGGGATCTTTGGGGCGCATGAATTTGGGGCGCGCTTCTTTCTGCAGATCTCCCTGCTGGTACAGGCCCTGTTGGTATACCTGATCGGGCTGGCGCTTTACAGGGAGCGGGGAGTGGCGCTTACGGCCATGTTGGTCTACCTAACGATCCCGGTCGTGCTGATCTCTTCCCGCAATCTAACCACCGATTCTTTCCTGACTACGTTTGAGCTGCTTTCCATCTGGAGCTGGCTCAGGTATAAACCAGCCAGGCAACCTGGTTGGCTATACCTGTTTTATTTTTCTCTGGCCCTGGCTTTTCTTACAAAGGGTCCTGTAGGTCTTATTTTTCCGGTGATGGTCGTGCTGGGGTATAAGCCTGTAAGTACGGCCAAAGCCAGTTTGTCTCACCACCTGCTGGCCTTGTTTCTTTTCCTGCTGCTGGCTTCTTCCTGGTACCTATACCTGATGCTGAAGGACAAGCAGTTTGTGGATTATTTCATCCTCAACCATACGGTAGACCGCTACGCCAACCCAGAAACATTCGGCCGCTCCAAACCCTGGTGGTTCTACCTGGTGCTGGCCCCGGCCCTGAGCCTACCCTGGTCGGCCGTGCTGCTGTTCAACTTCGGGCATCTCAAAAGGCTGTCACTTCCCCATAAACGACTTTTTGTTCTCTGGTTGTTGGTGCCGTTGGTTTTCTTCTCCCTCTCCGGCTCCAAACTCATCCTGTATATTTTGCCGCTGTTTGCCGGACTGGCGCTTTTGGTTGCCAGCCTGTTGCATGCCTTGCCGGAAGCTACAAACCGCAAAGTTTTCAAAGGCTCGTTCGCTTACTATACCTTCCTTGCGTTTGCGTTGCTGGTAATTCCTTTTCTGCCAGTAGGGCTGGTGCTTCCGTGGCCGGCATTGATGTATCCGGTTCTGGTAATTGTGGGATTATACTTTGTCTGGCAAGTGAAGAAGGAAAGCTTAAACCAGGTATGTGCAACCGCTTTGTTGTTTACCGGGTTATTGCTTCCGTATTCCACCCACCTGTTGGGAGCGAATGCCGCCCGATTGAAAAATTCTACAGATTTGGCGGCCGCCCTGCGGCGGGAGGGGCTGCACAGTCGACAAATACTGGTATATGACCGGCTATTGCCTTCGCTGGCCTTCGGGTTAGGGCGGAATGTCATCTCTGTGCAGGACCAGCACAAAAGCCTGCAGCGGGAAACACAGTTTGAGCAGACTGCTGCCTGGCAAGCGTCCCTCATACGACTCAGCGAGCCAACTGATAGCGCCAGACTGAGTCAGCTCCTCACAGATGAATCGGTACTGGTGGTGAAAACGGAGCTGCCAGCGGGCAGGGAGTGGCTTGGGAGCAAGTTCAAGCATAGGAAAATGGTAGGGGAGTGGGTGCTGTATTATTGAAGCAAGGCAGAGGCTGCAAGCTGCTTGTACTTTTCATGTGACCGTGTACACTATAGTCGGTTAAAACCAAATTACCCCTTGCTGTCTATC
>NZ_JSYF01000055.1:0-9890 GCF_054824225.1 Pontibacter sp. HJ8 | reverse complement strand
CTGTTAAACCTATGTTATCAGATTCAGGTTGTATTTGTTTGAAAAAAAATTTGAACTTTGGGCAAAATTGAATTGAACTGCCTCTAAAAATATAGAATGATTAAAAACTTAGTTATTGTCGAGTCGCCTGCCAAGGCCAAAACGATTGAAGGGTATTTAGGGAAAGATTTTGTGGTGAAGTCAAGTTTCGGCCACGTGCGGGACTTACCCAAAGATAACAACGCCATAGACATAAAGAACAAGTTTAAACCGACTTATGTCATTTCCAGCGATAAAAGAGAGGTAGTATCACAACTGAAAAAGCTGGCCAAAGAGGCAGAGGTCGTATGGCTGGCATCGGACGATGACCGCGAAGGGGAAGCCATTTCGTGGCACCTGACCGAGGCCCTTAACCTCACCGAAGCCAAAACACGCCGCATCGTATTCCGGGAAATCACGAAGAATGCCATTATCAATGCAATCAGTTCCCCGCGTGGTATCGACATGGATCTAGTAAATGCCCAACAGGCGCGCCGGGTACTGGACCGCCTGGTAGGTTTTGAGCTGTCGCCGGTGCTCTGGAAGAAAATCAAAACCGGACTTTCAGCCGGACGGGTGCAGTCGGTGGCGGTACGCTTGGTGGTCGAGCGCGAACGGGAAGTAGAACGCTTCAAAGCAACGGCTACTTTCCGTATCACAGCCCATTTTGAGGTACAGGGCAAAACCCTGGAGGCAGAACTCCCGACAAAATTCAAAACGGAAGAAGAGGCGCAGGCTTTTCTGCAGCGTTGCTTCGGGGCAAGCTATACCATAGGCAACCTCGAGACCAAACCGCTTAAACGCAGCCCTGCTCCTCCCTTTACGACTTCTACCCTGCAACAGGAGGCCAGCCGCAAACTCTCCTTCTCAGTGGCGCAGACCATGACGGTGGCACAGCGCCTCTACGAAGCAGGTAAGATATCCTATATGCGTACGGATTCCCTCAACCTGTCCGATGAAGCCATACAGGGAGCATCTGCTGCCATAACCAATTCATTTGGAGAGCGCTTTGTTAAGACGCGTCGTTTCAAGACCAAGTCCGCTTCGGCACAGGAAGCTCACGAAGCCATACGCCCGACTGACTTTTCGAATATGACAGGCAGCTCCGACCGAAATGAGCAGCGCCTGTATGAGCTGATCTGGAAACGTGCCATTGCTTCGCAGATGGCGGATGCCGAAATCGAAAAAACAACCGCCACCATCGATATCTCGACACAGCCTGATAAGCTGGTAGCGACCGGTGAGGTGATCAAATTTGAAGGTTTCCTGAAAGTATACATCGAGTCAAAAGACGATGAGGATAGCCAGGACGAGGATGTGAAAGGTATGCTGCCGCCGCTTAGCATTGGCCAGTTGCTGAATCTGCGCCAGATGCAGGCCACGCAACGCTACTCCCGCCCTGCCCCGCGCTATACGGAAGCCAGCCTGGTGAAGAAACTGGAAGAAATGGGTATAGGACGTCCTTCTACCTATGCGCCTACCATCTCCACTGTACAGAAACGCGGCTATGTCGAAAAAGACAGCCGCGAAGGAAAGGAGCGTAGATACCAGGTACTCACGCTTCAGAAAGATCAGATCACAACCCAGACCAAGTCAGAGATAACGGGAGCAGAGAAAAACAAACTTTTCCCTACCGATATGGCCATGGTGGTGAACGACTTCCTTGTGGAGCATTTTCCGAATGTGATCGATTATTCCTTTACCGCCCGTGTGGAAGCAGAGTTTGACGAGATCGCACAAGGCCAGCAGCAATGGGAACATATGCTGGAGAAGTTCTATGAGAAATTCCATGAGCGCATTGAGTCCAGCGAGAATATCAACCGGGCTGATGTTTCGGGAGCCCGCGAAATAGGTATAGACCCGGTATCAGGCCAAAAGATCATAGCGAAACTGGGACGATTCGGTCCTTATGTGCAGCTAGGAGAAGAAAACCCAGAAACCGGTGACAAGCCTGTTTACGCCAGTCTGCGCAAAGGCCAGTTCCTGGAAAGCCTGGCGCTGGAAGAAGCACTGGAGCTGTTCAAACTGCCCCGTATCGTGGGCGTGTATGAAGAGAAGGAAATGAAAGCTGCCATCGGGCGATTCGGACCTTATATCAGCCATAACAGCAAATTCTACTCCCTGCCCAAAACGATGGATCCGCATACGATCACGGCAGAGGAAGCGGTCGCGCTTATCGAAGCCAAACGAAAAGCGGATGCCGAAAAACTCATCAAGGACTTCCCGGAAAACCCGGATGTGCAGGTGCTCAACGGCAGGTATGGCCCCTACATTGTGGCAGGCAAAAAGAATGTAAAGATCCCGAAAGGAAAAGAACCTTCTGAGCTTACCCTGCAGGAGTGCCTGGACCTGGCGGAACAAACTCCGGAGAAAAAAGGCCGGGGCGGGTTCAAGAAAAAGGCTGAAACTGCGACGGCTGAAAAGAAACCGGCCACTAAAAAGGCAGCTGCCAAGAAACCGGCTACGAAGAAGCCCGCTGCCAAAAAGGCTGCAGCACCTAAGAAAAAGTAATCAGACAGAAAAGCCGCTTTTATTAAGAGCGGCTTTTTTGCTTCTGCCAGGTATAGCAAACCAGGTATAGCCTGAACCCATTTTCATTTCTTCAGTAAAACGAAAGTTGAAAGCAGCTTAAAGACTAGCTACATGGTAAAGAAAAGACTGGTTGTACTGACAGGAGCAGGTATAAGTGCCGAGAGCGGCATTGCTACTTTCCGGGATTCCAATGGGCTGTGGGAAGGGCACGATGTGATGGAAGTGGCATCGCCCCAGGGCTGGCATAAGAATCCGGAACTGGTGCTGAACTTTTATAACGAGCGCCGTAAGAATGCTCTCAGTGTCAAACCAAATGCCGGTCATGAACTACTGGCTGATCTGGAAAAGGACTTTGATGTGCGTATCATTACCCAGAATGTAGATGATCTGCACGAGCGGGCCGGTTCTACCAACGTCATCCACCTGCATGGCAAGCTCTTTGAGAGCCGGAGCACCCTGGACCCCTCCCTAGTCTATAAGATGGAAGGCTGGGAACTGAAGCTGGGGGACAAATGTGCGCGGGGCTCCCAGCTCCGGCCCAACATCGTCTGGTTTGGGGAAGCCGTACCTATGATGGAGCAAGCCATGACAGAAACCCTGCAGGCCGACATTTTCCTGGTGGCCGGCACCTCGCTGGTCGTATACCCGGCAGCAGGGCTTGTGGATCTGGTCGCAGCTGAATCGCCTCTCTTTGTGGTTGACCCGAATCTCCCCTATGTAAGGCCAAGACCGAACATGCACCTCTACGAGGAAAAAGCAACCACAGGCATGGTCAAAGTGGCCGCTCTGCTGCGCGAAAAGTATCTTTAATTGGTTCTTTCCTTTCAGGGGTTCATACCCGGCAGCGCCCCACTTGCTGCCTTTTCCTTGTATAATCTCCCTGGCTTTTAACGTGCATTTCACATCCGGCACAAGCTGCCGTAAGAGCTCCATCCTCTTCCCGCTTTCCGCCATGTTCAGGCTATTGAAAAGCAAACAATTACAAAACCTGCCCTTCTCATTTCCTGCTCTCCGGCCTGCCCGGAGGATGCAAGAAAATAAATTATAATCCCCATTAAACCTTCCCGGTCATCTCTATTCTAACGAGTTCTTTACGGATACTTACAGGATGGCTTTCTCTGCTTTAGCAAGTGCTAAAACCGTTACCGGAGCAGCCTGATCTATCCGAATAACGCGTTACCAGAAGTTCAAAAACTATTATCCAACTATACGTTCAAATGAGAAAATTATTCTCCCTCCTGATCATGCTGATCAGTATTTCACAGGTTTACGCACAAGCTGTTTCGGGTACCGTGCAGAGCGCATCCGACAAAAGCAATCTCCCGGGTGCCAGCGTTGTACTGAAGCGTGCTGCCAGTACCGGCATTCTGACCACGATGACAGATGGGGAAGGTGCTTTCCGTTTTGAGAAGGTTCAGCCGGGTAGCTATACCCTGGAGGTACGGTTCCTGGGTTTTGATATGTTCTCCAGAGCTGTGCAGGTGCTGCAGGGCCCGGTAAACCTGGGTGTATTGGGGCTTCAGGAACAGAACAACCGCTTAAGTGAAGTACAGGTAGTCGGTCGCGCCCCGCTGGGCGAGCAGAAGGGAGATACCACACAACTGAATGCCAAGGCATTTAAGACAGCACCCGACGCGAGTGCGGAAGACCTGGTCACGAAAATGCCGGGCGTTACGGTACAGGATGGAAAGGTACAGGCACAGGGAGAAGATGTACGCCAGGTGATGATTGACGGCAAGCGCTATACCGGTGAGGATGTAACGTCTGCGATGCGTAATCTGTCTTCGGACATGATCGAAAATGTGCAGATCTTTGATGCCCAGAGCGACCAGGCTGCTTTCAGTGGTTTCGATGACGGCAACCGCATCAAAACAATCAATTTCGTAACCCGAAAAGATCGTCGCCAGGGTTATACGGGCAAAATTTCGGCCGGCTATGGCACTGATGACCGGTATATGGCAGGCGCCAGCGTGAACTACTTCAACAATAACCGAAGAATCACGGTGACCGGCCTCACAAACAACATCAACATGTTCGACTTCTCCGTAGGCGAAACGCCGGGTGGCGGCATGCGTGGTCGCAGAGGCGGCTGGGGTGGCGGCTCCCCGACCGGTATCATCAATACCAATACATTTGGTCTGAACTACAACGACATGTTGGGAAAGAAGATCGAAATAGGCGCCAACTACAACTACAGCAACCGTGACATTGTCAACAACCAATACCGGTACCGTGATTTTGTGACAAATAATGACGGCCTTCGCTATACCGAGAACAGCATCAACAATGACCAGGAAGAAAGCCACCGCCTGAACCTACGCTTACAGTACAACATAAACCAAAACAACCGGCTCCTGGTAACGCCAAATATTTCGTTGCAGAAGAATTACTCGCTCACAGACCGCAGCGCCACTACATTTGATGCGAACGGTACTTTGTCAAATTCTCTGAACCGGAACACGTCTGACAACACCAGCCTGAACTTCAACAACAACATTCTGTACTCCCACCGCTTTGGAGATTCCGGACGCATACTGACCACTAACTTTAATACCAGTGTCAGCAACACGGATGGCGACGGCTATCAGCAGGAAGAAACGCAGAACGTAGAAAATCCGGATAGGAATGTTGCCAGAAACCAGTTTGTGAAGCTTGACAGAAAGAACTTCAACTGGTCCGGTAATGCCAACTACTCGCAGCGACTGGCCGAGAACTCCCGCATACAGCTGGAGTACACCATCGGGAACCAGATGCGTGACTCTGACAAAAGAACCTATGACTTTGTTAGATCTGGTGAGGAAGGTACCGCAGGTGCATACTCCGACATCAACACCCCGCTGAGCAATACATTCAAAAGCGATTACCTATCACAGAGTGTAGGGCCGAGCTACCAGTACAGAAAAGACAAAGTAAGGCTGCAGATCAATGCCAAATATCAGTTTGCAACGCTTGACAGCGACAGTGAATACCCGACTAACTACAACCTGAAGCGCAATTTTTCGAACATCCTGCCTTCTGCCGAGTATGAATACAAGTTTTCTAATTCCAGTAACCTGAACGTAAACTTCCGCTCCAGCACCAATGTGCCTTCTGTAGAGCAATTGCAGGGTGTACTGGACATCTCCAACCCGCTGCAGGCCAGAATCGGAAACCCGAACCTGGACCAGGATTACCAAAACCGGGTGAACATTCGCTACCGCAATTTCAACACGGAAACCAATAAAGTATTCTTCGTGGGCATGTTCGGCACAATGACTCAGGATTATATTGCCAACAGCGTGTATACCAGTTCGATTCCGGCAGGTATGGCAGACAGTTACGAGCTGCAGCCGGGTGCAAGGCTGAGCCGCCCGGTCAACATGGACGGCTACTGGAACGTGCGCTCCTTCTTCAATTACGGTCAGCCCCTCAACTTCATCAGTTCCAACTTTAACCTGAACGGCTCGGTAGGCTATTCCAGAATACCCGGTATGATCGATGAAGAAATCAACTATGCTAACAATACCAACCTGGGAGCAGGATTCAACATCAGCAGCAACATCAGCGAGAAGATAGATTTTACGGTCTCCACCTTCTCCAGCTACAACATTGTATCGAACTCTCTAAGTACTAACCAGAACAACAACTACTTTAACCAGAACACCAGCCTGCGCTATAACTGGACGCTTTGGAAAGACCTGGTATACCGTACCGAACTGAGCCACCAGTACAACTCCGGTTTATCAGCGGGTGTAGACAACAGCTACCTGCTCTGGAACATGAGCGTGGGTAAGAAAGTGTTCAAAAACAAGCAAGGCGAGATCAGCCTCAGCGTAAATGACCTTTTAAAACAAAATGCCAGCATACAGCGCAACGTGACAGAATCTTATGTGGAGGATGTACAGTCGACCGTATTGCAGCGTTTCTTTATGGTGACCTTCTCTTATAACCTCCGTAGTTTTGCCGGTGCACAGGCGCCGCAGGAAAACATGGAGCGCCGTCCGGGTGGTGGCCCCGGAGGGTACAGAGGCGGTAACTAGATTTGAACCTAAAGTCAGAAAACAGAAAGGCCTGCATCAAATGCAGGCCTTTCTGTTTTCTGACTCGGAGCTCCCAATTGTTTTTAAAACTATTTTTTCTCTCGTTGCTATACCTGTTCCAACCTCCAAAAGAAGCTGGGTTAAGGCAGCTGCTCCCATTCCGTTTTGCTATACCATAAATTTCCTGCCCGGATCTCAAGCGGTGATGCGACATTGTTGTGGTAGAGCTGCCCCGTACCCAGGCCTTGCGGCATGGTGACAGGATAATGGGCGGTGAACTGACTAATGGCATTTAACCCGATATTCGATTCGAGCGCAGAGGTCATCCACCAGCCGATCTGCCTTTCTTCCGCCATACGGATCCAGGCTGCACTGGCCGCTAAACCTCCGACCAGCGTTGGCTTCAGGATAATAAACTGCGGTTGGATGAAGTCCAATAATTCTGTTTGCTGTGCGGGTTGCTGCACGCCAATCAGTTCTTCGTCCAGAGCGATGGGTATAGGCGTATAGGCACACAACTGTTGCATCTGCTCCGTTTGCCCTTGTTTGATGGGTTGTTCAATGGAGTGCAAGTCATACCTGGCCAGGCGTTCCAGCTTCCGGAAAGCTTCGTCCGGGCTGAACGCGCCGTTGGCATCCACGCGTACCGTCAGCTCCTCCACTCCTGCCACCTCACGGATCTGTTTGAGTATGTCCAATTCCAGGGCAAAATCCAGGCTTCCGATCTTCAGCTTCAGACAGGTATAGCCTTCTGAGAGTTTCTTTCGGATTTGTTGCTGCATGAATTCCTTATCGCCCATCCAGATCAGGCCATTGATCGGAAGTCCTTGTTCTCCCCTGCTGAAGGCGTTGTCGTACAGGATTTTGTTGCCTCCTGCCTGCAGATCCAGCAGCGCGGTTTCAAGCGCAAAGCGCAGGGAAGGCCACTGCGTTAAACTTTCACCTAGGATAAATTCCTGCAGCAAAGCCGGTGTACTAGCAACCGATCGTACCACTTCAACTACCTCCTGCAGTTTCTGCTCCAGCTCCGGGCGGTGATCGATGCTCAGTCCGGGCAAGGGGGCACATTCTCCCACTCCTGTCACGCCTGGCCGGGCAGAATCCTGTAGCGAAAGATAATAGACCTGGTGCACGGAAATTGCACCCCGGGAAGTACGGGCATCAAACTTAAAACGGAGTGTGTGAGGCCTAACGGAGAGTTGCAGGGACATAACGGAGTGGCTGAATCAAGGCGGATAGATAAGACTTTCAGAAAACAAATTACGTACAATATCAGTTACTAGCACACATAAGCTGGTGAGACGCCGAATTAATTGTGGTTCCTCTAGCCTAGCCGTACACATCGTTTATCCCATACAAATCGCAACCAGCTTCACCCAGGATACGGACGATTTTACTTTAAAGCCTTAATTAACACTACATATGCCTACGCTTGCTGCCCCACCAACTCAGGAATTAATCAAGCGATTCGAACAGCTGAGGGCCCAGACCGAAGCCATCTGTGCTCCTCTTGAACCCGAAGATACTGTCGTGCAACCCATGGTGGATGTTAGCCCGCCCAAGTGGCACATGGCCCATACCACCTGGTTTTTTGAACAGTTTGTCCTGCAACCGCATCGCAAAGGGTATAAAGTTTTTCATCCCAGCTACGGTTTTTTGTTCAACTCTTACTACAACACGGTAGGCAACCGCGTACAGCGGGCCGAGCGGAGCACCCTCACGCGTCCGCCCCTCCGGGAGGTATACGCGTACCGCCGGTACGTAAACGAACAGATCAATGAACTGCTGGCGACAGCAGATGAGGACACGGTGGCAGCCTTCCTGCCGGTACTGGAATTGGGCTTACAGCACGAACAGCAGCACCAGGAACTTCTCATCACCGACATCAAGTATATCCTGAGCACAAACCCCTTATTACCTGCTTACCACCAAAGTAAAAAAGAAAGTGCTTCTGCTTCTCCGGGCGAAGCGACCTTTCTGGAGGTACCCGGAGGCGTATACACGATTGGCTACCGGGGCCATGACTTCTGTTTTGATAATGAGCTGGGGGTGCATGACGTGCTTCTGGCCGATTTCAGAGTGATGAACCGCCTCGTCACCAACGGGGAATACCTGGAATTTATAAAAGCGGGCGGTTACACAGATTTTAGGTACTGGCTGGATGAAGGGCTGGCGCTCGTGCGCACTGCCGGGTTAAAAGCGCCCTTGTATTGGGTGGAGCAGGACGGCGAATGGATGGTGTATACCCTGCACGGGCTGGAAAAACTGGACCTGAACAAACCGGTCAGCCATATCAGCTTTTATGAAGCGCAGGCTTATGCCAGCTGGTCGGGCAAGCGCCTGCTCACCGAGTTTGAATGGGAGGCAGCCGCTCAGGTATACCCGCCACAGCCAGGAAACTTCTTGGAGTCCGGTCAGCTTGAACCAAGCGTTGCAAAAGCCACTTCAGGTTTGCAGCAACTGTATGGCGATACCTGGGAATGGACCTACAGCGCTTACCACCCATACCCTGGTTTTTCGACTGCTCCCGGTGCACTGGGAGAATACAATGGCAAGTTTATGATCAACCAGATGGTGCTGCGTGGCGGCTCCTGTGCCACTTCGTTTAGCCACATACGCACCACGTACCGCAATTTTTTTCATCCCGACAAACGCTGGCAATACTCCGGAATCCGGCTGGCAGAATAATACTATGATCCTGAATACCCCCCTACCCGCTATGATAGACCTGAGCCGCAAAGCAGATGGTAGCCATGATACGAAAGCGTTTGCCCATGATGTGGCAGAAGGACTTTCGAGTGAGCCCAAAAAGCTGTCCTCCCGTTATTTTTATGATGCAGCAGGCAGCCGCTTGTTTCAGCAGATCATGCATCTGCCGGAATATTACCTGACAGACTGTGAGCTGGAACTGCTCTCCAGCCACAGACAGGCCATGACCGGCAAGTTTGCCGCGCCCGGTTTCTTCCACCTTATCGACCTGGGTGCCGGCGATGCCCTCAAAACCAAGATTTTGCTCCGCGAGCTCAGCAGGCAAGAGAAGCACTTTGACTATGTCCCGATCGATATATCCGGGGATGCCATGCAGCAACTCACAACCAGCCTGCAGCAGGAGCTACCCGATGTAGAGGTGCAGGCGGTAGTGGGCGAATACATGCAGGCCCTGGAATGGCTGCAGGCAAATAAGGGGGAAAGAAAAGTCGTGCTCTTTCTGGGTTCCAACATCGGCAATTTTGAACCGTCTGAAGGTATGGCTTTCCTGCAAAGCATAAGAAGTTATCTGAACGCCGGGGACCAGTTGCTGATGGGCGTAGACCTGCGCAA
>NZ_JSYF01000466.1:0-16787 GCF_054824225.1 Pontibacter sp. HJ8 | reverse complement strand
GATAGGGCAGCCTTTTTTGTTACTAGAGGTACAAGCTTATTCCATACCACCCAGGCGGGTGGCTGGTCTTGCCTGTGGCCAGGCTACCTTCTCCCCGTTGCGTGGGTTAACCGGCAGTACGCTACGCTCACGCGATACCAGTTCCGGCTCTTCACTGGCCATATAAGCCAGAATAGCAGTCAGGATCACGTTGCTGCGCACATCGTCGAACACGACCTTATCGTACGTGTCGCGGTTGGTGTGCCAGGTATAGTTGCCGTAAGACCAGCTCAGGGAGCTCAGCATGAAGGCTGGCACGTCTTTCGCCACAAAAGAAGCATGGTCAGAACCACCGCCACCCGGCATACCTGGGTAACTCGTCTGGATGTCTTTGGTGATGTCACGCGGCACGGCGCTCAGCCAGCGGCCCATGTAATCGTAAGCGTGCAGGAAGCCCTGGCCAGAGATGTTGGCTACGCGGCCGGTACCGTTGTCCTGGTTGAATACTGCCTGGGTTTTCTTCACGATCTCCGGGTGGTCTTCCACGAAAGCGCGCGAACCATTCAGGCCCTGCTCTTCACTGCCCCAGTGGCCTACCAGGATCGTTCTTTTCGGGTTCGGGTATACCTGCTTCAGAATGCGCATTACTTCCATCATCAGGATCGTACCGGTACCGTTGTCGGTTGCACCGGTGCCGCCATCCCAGGAGTCAAAGTGAGCCGACAGGATCACGTACTCATCCGGTTTCTCCGTTCCTTTAATTTCAGCAATGGTGTTGAAGGTAGGTACAGGCTTCTTGGCATGCTTTGACTCCGCTACAACTTTGATCTTCGGCTTGCCGCCGTTTTCCGCCAGGCGATACAGCATGCCGTAGTCTTCCAGCGCAATATCAACTGTAGGGATTTTCTTGGTATAGGCACTGAAAATTTTGTTCACACCAAAACCGCTTGACCAGTTTGACATCACGATACCGGCTGCGCCTGCCTTCTCAAGTGCAACTGGCAGCGTACGGGCCGTTTTGCCGGTTGCTGCCACGCGCTTGCGCCAGGCTTCGTTCTGCTCGTCGCGCTCTTTCTTCATTTTCTCAAACGATTCCGGCGTAGCGAACTCTTTCCAGTTATACTCCGGACGGCCGCTTGGCTGGTTCATGGAGATCATCACAAACTTGCCTTTAGCATTTGGCAACCATTTCTGGAAGGCGAGAGAGTCAGCAAATTCAGGCATGGTAATCACCTCAGCTGTAACCCCTTTTGAAGGTGTGGCAGGGCTCCAGGCCAGTTGCATGCCTTCCAGTGACTTGATGCGGGGGTGCACCATGTCGATGTGCGTAATGCCGCGTTCCCAGCCGCGCCACTCGCCATAATTTTTTACCTGAGCATCAATGCCCCAGCCTTTGTACTTGTTCACGGCCCAGTCGGCGGCCTGCTTCATCTGCGGTGTACCCACCAGACGAGGACCAACGCCGTCCATCAATTCATGCCCCAGCTTTTCGAGCTGTGAATTTTCAGTGGCCATTTTGATGATGTTCTGGATAACAGGGTCCTGCGATTTTTGCGACTGCTCCTGTTGCGGGCGTTGCGCGAAAGCCACATGGCCTACGCTGCCGGACAGCATGAGGGCCAGTGCCAGCATGTGAATAGGGTTTTTTCTCATGTTAAGGTATAGATTAGTTAGAATATGTTGCTGCGCTGAGTAAATCGTGTTTCAAAGTAAGCTTTTGAGCCGGATTCCAAGGTATAGCAGAAGCGAATCCGGCGAATTTGAAGTACAGACTCCGGGAAAGGCATTTGGTTTAAACGAGCCGGTATAATTTCCTGTCCCTGCCGAGAAAGGGTTCAACCCAGTTCAAAATCCGCTACTTCCACCACCGCGCCGGGACTGAGGTCACGCAGGTAGATCGAGCCGATGCGCACCCGCACCAGGCGCAGCGTTGGGAAACCGACGGCGGCCGTCATTTTGCGCACCTGCCGGTTTTTGCCTTCGGTGAGCGTGATGGAAACCCAGCTGGTAGGGCCATGGCGGTCGTCGCGTATCTTGCGGCTGCGCTCGGCAAAGCCCGGAGGCGTTTCGAGGCGGAAGGCGGTACAGGGGCGGGTGCCGTACTGTTCGCCATACAGCCCGATGGCTACGCCCTGCTGCAGCTCGCGGATGGCCTCGTCCGTGATCAGCCCGTCTACCTGGGCGTAGTATTCCTTTTCGATCTTTTTGCTGCGGACCTGCTCACTCATTTTGCCGTCGGTAGTCAAAAAGAGCAGCCCTTCGCTGGCCTCATCCAGCCGCCCGATGGCCATGGTGCCGACCGGAAAGTCGTGGAGCTCGCCCAGCATTTTTTTCTTTTTCTTGTCGCTCACAAACTGGCTGATGTAGCCATAGGGCTTGTGAAGGATAAAATGCCTGTGTTGCATAAAGGGGTATAAAGTAGGAGCAGGCCATCGCCTGCTTGTATTCATTTCCTGCCGGTGCAGGAACAGTACAAAATTAGGGAAATGAATGAGATTTAGGTATAGCCTGTGGCGGGAGCGCGGTTGGGAAACAGATATAGGACAAACAAAAGAAATCCGCCACCGGAGACAAGGTATGGAGGAAGCAGACGTTTTGTTTTGGACCGGAACGGGGCAGCCCGCCTGCCGGGTTCCGCGTATAGAAGAGAACTTCTGACAGAACATCCCACGCCCTGATCCGAACCGGCGCTGAAATTCTGCAGACAAAATCCGGCGGTTGGTAGAACAGCGCCGCCAGGACTTGATAACCTCAATTTATTTTGCTTCATTACAGAACATTGATTCTTAATAACTTTAAAACCAATGGCAATTTTTTGGACATTCCTTATAGCAGCTATACTTGGATATATTGTAGGCCATTACATTGTTCCGAACCGGCACCTGCGCAAAGCGCTCCAGGATGTCCGGGAGAAGTGCGTGGTGGCGTTGGAAGAAGGGAACAAAGGCGTCTACAAAACCATCGTAGCGGACAATGGCAAATCCTCCGAACTGGTTGTGGAGGTGCGGGAACTGGCCGTCACCAAAACCGGACAGGTGAAGGTGGAATACCTCAGTGCCTATTACAAGAACCCCGAATTCAGGACGAAGAAAGGGGAGGCGCTGCTGAAGGAAGTGCACGGCCTGCTGGGTGAATACCTGCCCCTCAACGAGGTGGAATGGTATGAGACCACGGAACGGCACGAAAACATAAAAAAGTACCTGAACTCATTAGACTTGATAAACCACAACCTATTTAGGTAATTCAGAAGATGGAAAACAAAAGCATAACGATTGCCGAAAACCAGGAACTCATTCAGCAGAAAGCACTGGCTCTTTCCAAATCGATCGACCCGGGCAACCCCGAGAGCCTCAGCAATTTTGGGGTGGAGACGCAGCGCAAGCTGGGCCACTACTCCAACGAGCTCCTGACCAAGGTGAAAGCGAAGGATTCCGGGGAAGCCGGCGAAGCCATCAACGAGCTGCTCAACCAGATCAACATGATCAAGATAGACGAAGGTGAAAAGCCTGGTTTCTTCTCGCGGTTGCCGTTCGTCAAAAAGTTCTCCGACAAGTCAAAGCAGCTGGCCAGCCAGTACAATTCGGTGTCTGCCAATGTGGATGACGTGGTGGTGAAGCTGGAGCGCACCCGGCAGAGTGTGATGAAAGATTCCACCAGCCTGGAGGTAATGTTCAACCAGGCCGTGGAGTACATTCACGAGATACGCTCGGTGATCGCTGCCGGCAAAATGAAAATCGAGGAGATCGAGCAAAACATCATTCCCAAGCTGCAGGACGAGGTCGAGTCCAGTGGGCAGGACGAACTGGCCGTGCAGCGCCTGAGCGATATGATCTCGTTCAAGGAGCGCCTTGAAAAGAAGGTATACGATTTCACGCTTTCCCATACCATAGCCACGCAGTCCATGCCGCAGATCCGCATGATCCAGACGACAAACGATGTGCTGGCGCAGAAGATCCAGAACTCCATTGTGACTGTGATACCGGTCTGGCGCCAGCAGGTAGCCATCGCCCTTGGCCTGGAGAAGCAGCGCAAGGCGTTGGAGATCCAGAAAAAAGTAACGGACACCACCAACGAGATGCTGCGCAAAAACTCGGAGCTGCTCAAGCGAAACGTGGTCATTGCGGCATCGGAAAACGAGCGCGGCATTGTGGATGTGGAAACACTGAAAAAAGTGAACAAGGATATGGTGGAGACACTGGATTCCGTTATCAAGATTGCAGAAGAAGGCAGTAAGAAGCGTGCCGAAGCCGTAAAAGAGCTGGCCCAGGTACAGGAGGAGCTCAACAGCAAGATCATCGGCACCTTCGGCAAATCGAAACAGATCGAGATTGAATAATGATAAATGGCGATAAAAAAGAAGATACGACGCAGCCCAGTATCCTGACGCAGGAGCAGGACGCTGTGCTGGACCTGTATATAACCCACATTGACGGGATATTTGAGGAGATGCAATTAGCTGAAAAGCTGCAGGTCGAAATTGAGACCATGCATCTCAAACGTATACTGTCTAAATGATGCGGTTCTTTCGTTCTTTTTTCGGATTGGAGCGTGATGCCACTACCCGGACGGTGATGGCCCATCCGGCTGGCGCCGATGCGCGGGCGGTGCAGTTCATCCGCGCTTCCAATGTCCGGCTCAATGCCCTCCATACCTTGTACGAGAGGTACAAAGGTACTCCGCATGCCGATAAAATACTGGCCGTTTTCGAGAAGACGAAGCACATACACAACTACCTGGTGACCCGAAAGCGGGTGCAGGAGCTGGAGCTGTTTCATGTGCGGAACACGGAGCACTTCCTGAGCACCTTCACCACGATCATCAACGTGCACCAGCGGCATACGACCGATAGCTTCATACCTGCCAAAAAAGAGCGCAAAACTGCAGGCCCCGAAGTCGCGAGGCCCCAGGTACAGGTTCCCCCCTTGCCGCCCCGGATGGAAAATCCCGGCAGGCAGTTCGAGACGAAGGTAGAGAGTGTGCTGAAGCGCATCGAATCCGAAACCATAAAAGGCATTTATACCGCCCAAAAAGTATCGGAAATGGTGAAGCGGGTGGCCAACCAGGCGCCGGTTGCACCACCTGACGTGCTCCGGGCCAATGTGCCGTCGCTGACCGTGCCGGTCATCGCCATCGATACCTACTCCAGGGTGTTTTATGCCATTGAGCTGGAGGGAGCGGGCACCGTTTCCCGGGAAATTACCTTCACCTCCTCCGATCAGGACAAAGATACGTTTCTGCAGCATGTCGCTTCCCGGGTGGGCATCGACAAGGCAGAGCTTTCCTTCATCGGCAATGCCATGCTGGCTATACCTGACAGCAAAGGACCGAGCCCGGCCCGGCACGTGCCTATTCTGCATTGGCGCGGCTTCCCTTACGCGATCAGCCTCATGGATTACCGCCTGTTCCCGGTCCGCATGCATCAAAAAAGCTTCTGAGCAATCAGAAGCTTTTTTGATGATGCACCCTGGCAGCGCAGCAGGTATGGCCACCGGTTTACTACCTGAAAAACAAGCCTATTTTGCCTGCCACACAGCTGCTTTTTCCCGGGCGCTTTCTTTGAAGTGTTTTTTCGGAAACCGGAAACAAAACTCGGTGCCCTGGCCCGGCTCGGATCTGACCTGCAGCTTGATGTTGTGAAACTTGGCTACCGTGTTTACGATCGCCAGTCCCAGTCCGTAGCTTTCACCGTCGGCGGCGTGGTTTCGCTTGAAGCGGTTGAATATCCTGGGTAGCTGTTCTGCTGCTATACCTGTACCGGTATCGGCCACGGTCAGCTCGTAGCCCTTGTCTGTTCTGGAACTGCTCACGGTGATACTGCCACCGGGTTTGTTATACTTGATCGCGTTGTTGACCACGTTGAAGAGCATGGTGAACAGCAGGGAATAGTTTGCCTGTCGCAGCACCAGGTCCTCCTGTACATGCATTGCCAATGTGATCTCCTTGGCTTCTGCCCGGTCACTTATTTCTTCTCTTACATCCTCCAGGAGCAGCTGCAGGTCAACTTTTTCATTTTTCAGGTACTGCTCGTTTTCAATGCGCGAGATCAGCAGCAAAGCCTGGATGATACTTTTGAGACGGTGCAGCGTCTTCTGGCTTTCCACCAGCTTCACGAGGACCTCGTCGGGCACGGCAGGGTCAGCAATCAGGTTCTCGAGGCGGTTCTGCAAGATGGAGACCGGGGTCAGGAGCTCGTGCGATACGTTGCCGATAAATTCTTTCTCCTTCCGGAAGGCATCCTGTATCTGGCCCATCATGCCGTTGATGGCATCGTTGAGGTATACGAAGTCGCTGGTAGTGGAGGCAAGGCTGTCGGGTTTGAATGACTCCGGGTGCCCGATGCGCTGCAGGCGTTTGAGGATCAGCTGCAGGGGCCGGAGCAGCACCTTGGCAAAGGCCAGATCCAGAAAAACGGTCATCAGCACGACGGCTACCAGGAAGTAGAGCGCATAATGCTGCAGGGTGCTGCTCGTCTCATGGATGGTATCGAGGCTGCGGCCTATCTCCAGCAGGTAGGTTTCTTCGTGTAACTCGAAGGCAAGGCTCAGCACCCGGTACTCAATCATTTCACCTTCTACCTGCCGGAAGCTGTTCTCGATCCTGTTGTTGATCTGGGACGGATCGATCGGCTCCATCGAGATGAACTCTTCCTTGAGCAGGTTGTAACTCCCGTAGGCTGCATCATCTCCAGCAGAAATAAAGGTGTCTATACCCTGCTCCTGAATGATATCGAATACCTGCTCTTTTTTGTCGAGCAGCCGCTGGTCCGTATTGAGGAGCGCCACCCGCTGAATGAGGGGAGGTAGCAGTACGATGAGCAGCAGCAGGATGATGACCTTGGAGGCTGCACTGAACAGCGCGAGTTTGGATTGAAGCCGCATACTAGGCCATTAACCTGTAACCCACACCCCGAACCGTTTCCAGCCAGTCGCTGGGAATATACTCCGCCAGCTTTTTGCGCAGGTTCTTGATGTGTACGTCGATGTAATTGGAGTCATAGTTGTCTTCCAGGATGTTGCCCCAGATGTGCTCGGTCAGCTGCAGCCGGGTCAGGATTCTCTTCCGGTGCAGCAGCATGTAATGGAGCAGGTCGAATTCCTTTTTGGTGAGGGCGATCTCCTGATCCTGGTAACTGACGCGCCTGGCTACGCTGTCCAGCTCCAGGCCATGAAACTGAAAGACCGAAGACTTTACCTTGAATTTGCGGCGCAGAATGGCCTGCATCCGCGCCTGCAATTCCAGCAAAGAAAATGGCTTGGGAAGATAATCGTCGGCGCCTAATCCAAGCCCTTCTATGCGGTCTTCGAGGGCACCGCGGGCCGTCAGGACAATGATGGCCGGTTCGTGTTCCAGCTCCTTCGTCTCGCGCAGCAGGTCCAGGCCGTCGTAGTCGGGCAGGCCCAGGTCCAGCAGGATAAAATCATAGAGGTTAACGGCGATCTTTTCGGAGGCTTCGCGGCCGGTGGAAGCCCAGTCACAGCGGTAATGCTCCTGGGTTAGGAAGTGTTGCAGCTCTGTTGCCAGGCTTACTTCATCTTCAACGATCAGTACATGCATGGGTATATTTGCGTTGTGGTCTAAAACGTATATTTAACACTGAAATTGTAGAAGGACTGGGCCTCCGACTCATCGCCTTCCAGCTTGTTGACCGGTATAGAATAGCGCCAGGAAGGCTCAAACTCAAACTTCCCCAGGTATACCACCAGCGGAATTTTCAGGTCATAGTTCAGTACCCGGAACCTGCTCACGGTCGTTGTCGTCGTGGTGCTGGTCGGGCTGCCGCTGCCGCCACTGCCGGGAGAGGTGGTGTTTCCTCCTCCGGGCTTGAGCGGGTCCAGTATACCTCCTATAGGACTAGAGCCAGAACCAGAACTACCGCCTGTCTGGTTTTTCTGGGCCGTCATGATCGTATGTGTCTCCGAGAACTTCTGTGTACCGGCTGTTATACTTACTTTCGGGTCCAGCCCTACCGGCATCACACCTTTCCACAAAGGATTCAGGCGAATGTACCGCGAGTTCTCCAGCACCGTGAACACATCATTGCCGGTCCCGATCAGGTAACTGGTCGTGAGGGCCGTATAAAGTATCTTCCAGTCGTAGGCGGTGCGGGCAGACAAGGCATCGGAGGTGGCAGACTTTACCAAGGGATTGTTTTTGCTGAAGAAGAAATGGGAGTAGCTCAGGTCCACTTCCAGCCGCTTCCGGATCTTGAAGCTATACCCCAGCGATACGTCTGTCTCATCTATAAAGTCGTCGGTATCGAACAGCTGGTACGAGGCAACCGACGCCCATAGCCCGGTGCGGTGGACATAGGTAACGGAAGGCGCTACATAGGGGTAGCGGCGCGCTGTATTACGGCCGAAAAAAGATGAGTTATTGGACGCTTCCAAGCCCAGCACCCACCAGCCTTTCTTCACTGTGTCCGGAGCCGCTGTAGTTGCGGCAGGCTCCTCTACAGGTATAGCAGGGCTGGCACTGGAGATAGCCGGTATGAGCAGCGCCAGTCCAATCAAGGTCCAGATTGTCTTCATCTGTTTTTATGTTATAATTCAGGCAGCCTCCACCGGGAAGGCGGAAGCTGCTGAATGTATGTAAGGTGAGAGGTAATTAATTTTTGCCTACTTTGATGTTTGTGCCCACACCCACGGCACCACCTACCTGCACAGGGCGTGGGTTCGTAGCTGGTCGCACGGCTTTGCCTGCTGCTTTCACGCTGCCACTAACACCGGCAGCACCGCCTACCTGGGCGCCACCTGTCGTTGGTCTTACTACGCCGGCCGCGCGGCTAGCACCACCTGTTACTTTTGCTCCGCCTTCCGCTTTCACTCTGGCAGGCTTCGACTTGCGCTTGGTTGTAGCTACTTCTTTTACTTCCTGGCCCCGGCCTTGCACAGAGGTCTGTGTGCCTTGTGCTACTTCCGCTACGGTCTGGCCGTGTGTTTCGGCATTTTTAACCTGTCCGTTTACAGTAGCCTGTACCTGGCTGCCGGCTTCTACGGCTGCTTGGTTGCCTTTGTTTTTTGCGCCCGTTACGTCAGCGTTTACAGAAGCCTGCGTGCTCTGCGCTGCCTTTACGCCGGCTTTGCCAGATTTTTCTGCGCTTTTACCCTGCGCTTTTACCTCTGTTTCTGATTGCTGTGCTACCTCAACTGCAACCTGCTCGGTGCCTTCTTTGGCTTCCTTGCCTTTTGCTGTCACAGCTGTCACATTACTCTGCGCCACATCCGCTACCGCCTGGCCGCGGTTACCGGCTTCTTCGCCTTCTGTTACAACAGTGGTCTGTACCGACTGCGCTACTTCAGCTACTGTCTGGCCGTGATTTTCTTTTGGTGCTTTGTCTTCGCGTGGCTGTTCCGGCGTAGGCTCCGCTTTTGCTGTTTTTTCTTTTTTGCCGGCTTTGGCAGATGCAGCACCTTTCAGGGCAGCGCGTCCTTCCGCCTTGCCTTTTGAAGGCGAAGCCTCTGTAGTCGATGCAGCGTCAAGCGATGTAGTGGAAGCAGCTTTGATGCTCTTATTACCGGCTTCTGCCGATACATTAGCAGAGGTAGATGCTTTGGTGTTTACTGAAGTTGAGTTTGTCTGGGCGAACGCTGTTACTGTGCTAAGCAGAGCGGCAGCAAAAAAAGTGATTTTCTTCATTGTTGTGTAAGGGTTATTTTAGTTTATGATCCAAAACTATAGAGTCAAGATGAAGACAAAATGAAGAAGAATATTTTTTAAAGTTTTTTTCAGAAAAAAATAAAAATATTTTTTAGCTGCCGTGAATAAGACAGCAGCTTCCCGCCAGGACAATCAAATTGATGCCCCGGTGAGAAGCTGCAAGATCTTAAACTTGATCTATATCGTCAAAAAGAAGCGCTTAGGAACTGCAGGAGAGCATCGAGCAACCGGCTTTCTGGCTGGCCCATTCGGGCCGGGTCTGGAAGAACTCGTCAAACTTGTCGGAATAAGGTGCTTTGATGGCTTCCTGTAATTTCAGGAACAAAGTATTTTCCCCTTTTTCCAGTTCTTCGATGGCTTGGTGCAGCAGGTAGTTCCGGAGCACGAAGCGCGGACTGGTTTCACGCATACGCTGCTGCGAGTCCTGCCGCTTGATGGTATTCGTGTTGATCCGCTTCAGGTAGTTCGTAACGAAGGTATATAGCAACTGGCCTTCCTCTGGCTTGAGGTCATTGTAAAGTGCTTTCCTGAAATGCTCTGCTACTTCCTGTTCGCTTTCCAGGTATAGCGGCAGGTCGATGAGTAACTGGAAGAAGATCGTCATATCCGGCTTGATGGTGGATAGCGTGCTTTCCAGTTGTTTGATGAGTTCGATATCTTCCACCCTGAGGTCATCGAGCCCCAGTTTTTGACCCATCATGGTATAGTACTTCGCCCAGTAAAGCTCCTGGTAACTCTCCAATGCGGCCAGCAGCTGGTCTTTTTCTACCAAAGGCAAAAGGGCACCAGCCAGGCAGCCGAGATTCCAGTAGCCGATAGAAGGCTGTTTTCCGAAAGCATACCTTCTGCCCGGCAGGTCGGTAGTGTTCGGTGTGAAATTAGGGTCGTAATCATCCACGAAAGAGTAGGGGCCATAATCAATCGTTAGACCCAGTATAGACATGTTGTCGGTGTTCATCACCCCGTGCACAAACCCCACGCGCATCCACTCCACCATCAGGCTGGCCGTACGTTCCACCACCTCTTTGTACCAGTTGATCACTTTGTCTTCACCTGTGAGATGCGGGTAGTAGCGGGCAATGGTCCAGTCCACGAGCTCGCGGAGGTTATCAACTTCTTTCCGGGCATTGAGGAGCTCATAATTGCCGAAGCGCAGGAAGCTGGGCGCCACCCGCATCACAATCGCCCCGGGCTCATAGGCGGCATTGCCGTTGTAGAACATATCGCGCAGCACCGGATCACCGGTTGCCACCAGGCTCAGGGCCCTCGTAGTCGGTACGCCCAGGTAGTGCATGGCTTCGCTCATGAGGTACTCGCGCACCGAAGAGCGCAGCACCGCCCTGCCGTCCGCGCGGCGGGAGTAGGGGGTAGGGCCGGCACCTTTCAGCTGCAGCTCCCAGCTTTTGCCGTCAGGCGCTTCCCATTCGCCCAGCGTAATGGCCCGGCCATCGCCCAGCTGCCCTGCCCATTGACCGAACTGGTGGCCCGCGTAGCAGGCAGCGTACGGGTACATGGTATCGGTTACGCGGTTACCGCCCAGAATGTCGATCTCCTGCTGGTCCGTTGGCTTCTCTATACCCAGTTCATGGGCCAGTTCCTCTGACCAGGCCAGTAGCGTCGGCTTTTCGACCGGCGTAGGTATAGCTTTGCTGTAGAGCACGCCCGGGGTCTGGCGTGGCTGCAGGCTTCCGCTTTCGTCACCGTCGAAGGTGCTTACAAATTCTTTTTTATATTCTTTTGAGCTCAGGCTCTCCATAGGTATCAGGTTAAGGTATAGCGAATTCCGGTAAGCGGGCTTTCTCTTGCAGATTTTACCGCTGTCGTCATTTAACAAGAATTATGCAAGAATAGTTAAATTTAAGCGGAGTATCTCCAGTCAGCTGCGTAAGCTATCATACTATAGTAACCGGATATTTTCCAAAAGTGTATAATTACTCCTGATTCAATCATTCTTTATGTCTATACTCATCATAAACCAGGGCAGATACCTCGGTCACTGGGTCACAGCCCTTACGGAAAGAAGGCCGGGGCTGGATGTGCGCGTGTACCCCGATGCCGGCTCGCCCGACGAAATTGAATTTGCGCTTGCCTGGAATCACCCGCTGGGCGCTTTCAAGGAATTCCCAAATCTGAAATGCATCGCCTCCACAGGCGCCGGGGTAGACCACATACTCCGGGATCCGGAGCTGCCCGCCCAGGTACAGGTCACCCGGATTGTCGACGACAACCTGACCCAAGACATGGCCACGTTTGTGGTTGCGCAGGTGCTGAACCACATGCGCGACCTGCATGGGTATAAGGCCGCCCAAAACACTTCTTCCTGGAAACAGAAGCGCTACCTGCGCACGCAAGATGTAACGATCGGGGTGATGGGCATGGGCGTTTTGGGCAGCCACACGGCTCTGCAGCTGAGCCAGCTGGGCTTTAAGGTACTGGGCTGGTCCCGGTCAGCGAAGCTACTGGAAGGTATAGGCGCTTATGCCGGGCCGGAGGAACTGGATGCTTTCCTGTCCTCGTCCAATATCCTGATCTGCCTGCTCCCCCTGACAAAGGAAACGGCGAATATCCTGAATAAGCAGACTTTTGAGAAACTGCCGCAGGATGCGTTTGTGATCAACGTAGCCAGAGGCGAGCACCTGGTGGAAGAGGACCTGATCGAAATGCTCGACAAGGGGCATCTGTCCGGAGCCAGCCTGGACGTGTTCCGGACGGAACCGCTGCCGGAGGAACATCCGTTCTGGTCGCATCCGAAGATCAATGTTACCCCGCATATTGCCAGTGTCACAGATCCTGCCTCGGCCGTTTCTCAGGTTCTGGAAAATTACGACCGGCTCCGCAATGGCGAGGATCTTCTCAACCTAGTTTCACGAACCAAAGGATACTGATATATGAACCCATTTCATTATGCATTCAAAGTGAAGGACATTGCTTCTACACGCCAGTTCTACGTTGATATTTTAGGGTGTACAGAAGGCAGAAGCACTGAAAACTGGATCGACTTTGACCTGTTTGGCAACCAGCTTTCGGCCCACGTCAGTACCCATATCCCCGAGCTGGATTACTGTGGCAAAGTAGATGGCGTGAGTGTACCGATCCCGCATTTTGGGTGTATACTGGCGTACGACGAGTTTAACCAGATACAGGAGAGGCTCGTGCAGCACGGCGTAACGTTTGTGGTACAGCCGCATACCCGCTACGTAGGGCAGGTAGGCGAGCAGCGTACCATGTTCATACTCGACCTGAGCAACAACCCGATCGAGTTCAAAGCCTTCAAAAATCCGGAAGAAGTATTTGCTTCCTGAACCTTGTGAAGCTGGCTCGTTAAGGAATCTGGTAGTTGAATCCTTTTCCTGAAACCAGGTATAGCAAGTTGTAAAAACAAAAGCCGCTTAGCTGAAACTAAGCGGCTTTTGTTTTTATTAGCCAGATCAGCTTCGGCTAGAATACCGTCAGCTTTTTGATAACCGTGCCCCGGTCGGTTTTGAAGTGGAGCGCGTAGATACCGGCTCTGGCCAGCGGCAGGTTCACTTCCAGTGATTCAGGACGTGGGTTGGCCACTACAGTGGTGTGCACCCGTTTACCGACGGCATTGTATACTTCCACGGTCTGCACCTCGAAGTCGGCGTGCAGCAGGTGGATGGTAAAGCGGCCCGAATTCGGGTTAGGGTATACCGTGATAGCCTCATCAGGCGAGAGCTCCTCCACCACAAAGTACGTTGTACTGAGGGCGATGCCGCCAAAGCCCGTGATCTTCACCTTGCCGGTCGTTGCCCCTCTGGGCACCCGCACGCTATACCTGCCGGGAGATGCCTCCAGCACATATGCATTCTCCCCGTTGAAGCTGATCTCATCTTGTAGGCCGAGGGTCAGGAAATGGGCGCCGGTGATCTCTACTTCGGTCCCTACGCTTCCTATGGCCGGTGACATCGCTGTGAAGACAGGACCCGGGATCACCTCAAAGAAAGTTGTGCTGCTCGCCTTGCCGCCTGGCGTCTCTACTGTTACAGGACCTGAGGCTGCATGCTCTGGAACCTGTACCGTCAGCTGGCCTGGTGTGGCTGCTGCTACCTGCGCCTGCACCTGGCCAAAAAGTACTTTGTTGCGATCGGCAGTTGGTGCAAAGTTCTCGCCATCTATACGCAGAGTGGCGCCCACAATGTCGGTTGGCTTGCTCAGGCTGTTGATGACCGGCGGATACCAGACGGTATAGGCTGTCGCACTCAGGGTCTCGCCTCCTTTGGTCACAATCTCAAACTGCCCCGTTACTGCCTGGTCCGGTACCTTGAGCACAAGCGTGTTGCCATTGTTGCTGACGATCTCACAGGCCAGCTTGCCCAATGTTATACGCTGGATCAGGTCTGGATTCAGATGCGCTCCTTGCAGGGTTACAGTAGCATCCACTATACCTTCTACCGGGCTGAAGCTACTCAGGACAGGTGGCTGGTAGACCTGGAAACTTTCTGCCGTGCTGGCCGCGCCGTCGGGGGTAATCACTTTGAGCGTACCTGTCGCTGCGCCTGCTGGCACGAGCACCTTCAGTTCTGTTGCGGAAGCGCTTAGCACCCGGGCTAATTTGCCATTGAAGTATACCTTGTTGCCGGCCGCTGTGGTTGAAAAACGCTTGCCACGCAGGGTCACTTCTGTGCCATACTTACCGGCAGCAGGGGCGAAGGCGGCTATACCTGGCGTGGCGATAATATCTTCCAGGTTCATGCGCACGGATTCTTTGATTACCGGCGGCATGTTGTAAATGCGATTGGTGGTCACGTTGGTACGTACCGGGGAGTTATAGTCAAAGAAGATGTCGGCAAAGTTCTCCACGGCTGTTTTTTCCGGCAGGTCTGCCTTGGGTTTGATGCTGAACTGGATGTAGCCGTGGCTGCCGGGTTCATTAGCCGTGCTGTCGGGCAGCATGATGTTATCGAAGGTCCAGGTAAGCACCGGTCTTCCTTTGCCACTTACCTCCAGGCGGTGGGTATGGGAGGCGGTGCCCAGTTGCAGCGTGCTCAGGTCCAGGTGCTCGGAGAGTGTGTCGACCACCACTACGCGGTAGGCCACGTCGGTGCCGGTGTTCTGGAAGCGAATCTTATACTTGAGTGCTGTATTGGTCGGGGTATAGCGCTCCTTCGTGCGTCCGGCAGGCGTGACCAGCTTGTCGTTCGGGTCAAAGGAGTCGATGATGGGCAGGCATTCTTCTGCTACTTCGGCTTCTTCCTCGTCAGCAGGCATGAGGTTGACAATGCCGGTGCTGAAACCGGTTTGGGTGGCAGAGGTGCGGCAGGCCTCGACCGTCACGCTGGCCAGTTGGTTGTCGCCGTTTCCCTCGGGTTGGTCGGCCTCCAGGCGCACGGTCATGCCGCTGGTCGGTACCCACAACACCAGGCTGTCGCCGGAGGCGAGCCGGAACTGCTCGATGGAGGAGAGGTCGCCATCGATGTACTTGCGGAAGAGCTTGGGATCAGTCATATCGGCCTGGCCGGTATTTTTGATGACAAAGCGCACCATGCCCAGGTCGTAGTTGCATTGGCCCGTGATGCTAATGGTGGGAGTAGGTTTGGAAGGGGCGTTGTTGGAAGGCGTGATCCAGGCGCGGGTACAAACAGTACGGCCGCGCACGCTCTCATCGCCGCAGGTGACCTTGTCTTGAAGCGTGATGGTGCCGGACTGGTTGGCTCCAACGGTGCCTATCGTGAACTCGTAAGTTCCGTCAGCCAAACGGGTATAGGGTTTGTCAGCAGACAGTAGTTCTACCTCGGAAGGTAACTGCAGGTATAGCTTGGCGTTTTCGGCAGGTGCGAAGCCAGTGTTGGCATAGCGCACTTTGGTCACGCTCTCGAAGCAGCGGCGACGGCGGTCGGAGGAGACGCTGACGGATAGGGAAGGGGAAAGGGTGAGATTAACACCGAAATTATAGCCTGTAGCAATGTTACCATAATTTTCGAAGCGAATCTCATTCGAATTGTTTTCTGATGTACAGGTCTGAGTTATTAATTTGCCTTTTTGCTCTTCGAAAACGGGCTCCAAGGTATAGCTCCCTTTACCTACTTGTATTCTATAATTGCCGTTTGGGTCGGTCATACCATAATATGGACCTGGTTCAGCTTTGATAATGATATCATCCATAGATGCTTCTCCTATAGTTGGTAAGCAATCTGAGTTGGTATCTTGGTAAATATTTCCTTCTATGAAATTATACTCTCTAGGATGTTTAGCTGAGTATATGGTTACAACATCCTTATTTTTATGAGCAGCAGCAATCAAACTACCATCTTTGCTGATTGCAACACTTGGTGTTTCTCCAGGTAATTTAGCAAGTAGCTTACCAGCCATATCATACAGTTCTACCCTGAATAAAGATTTGTACCCAAAATTGTCGTATCCGGCGGCTACGACTAAATTTCCAAAAGCATCCGACGAAATTCGGGCACGTCTTGTCCAGTCCTCTTCTTGAGGATTGAAGGAGCCAAACTGTTGAATAAACTTGCCTGACGCTGAAAAACGTTGTATTCGACGGCCATTCATATCCAGTACATAAATGTTGCCTGCAGCGTCCACCGTTAAATCTAGGGGTCTCCATAACTGTCCAGGACCTTTACCAATTGTGCCAATTGTCGAAATAAGTTTGCCCTGCTTGTCGTACTTGTTCAATGTATGCGCATTGTAGTTTGAAACATACATATTTCCGGCATAATCTATGGCAAGTCCAAAGTAGGTATAGAAGATATTGTTGGAGTGGGAAAATCCGTCTATGGGAAAGACATTTATAAGTTTTCCTCTTGGGTCATATTGCCTTACGATACATTCTTTGTTACCAGCTTCCAATATATAGAAATGCTCCTGCTCATCTACAGCAATGGCAAGAGGGTTTACGACATTTTTTTCTTTGCCGGCAAATTCCAGTGTTTTTTCTCCAGAAGGACTCCACTTGCTAACCTTAAAAGTAAAATTGTCTAATATATATAAGTTGTTGTTTTTGTCATACACAACCTCCTGAGGCCGTTGTATATTGCCATACTGCTCCACAAGCTGGTGATTGACATCATACTTGAAAATATGGCTGCCAAAGTCGAAATAATTGCCTAGGTATAAGTTGTTCTTGCTATCAAAACGGACAAAGCCCCGACCATGTGAATAGATTGAATATGTTTGGG
>NZ_JSYF01000465.1:0-1630 GCF_054824225.1 Pontibacter sp. HJ8 | reverse complement strand
AGATATATTTCGGCTTTTGTGGCACTTCTGCTGAGCATGCCTGCGTTTGCGCAGGTGCCGGCACCGGCTGCGAAGCAAAGCAAGCCTGTATTGCTGACAGGCGCTACCCTGCACATTGGCAACGGCACCGTGGTCGAAAACGCCGCCGTAGGTTTTGACAAAGGCAAGATTACGTATGCAGGTCCCCTGAACAGCGCCAACAAAAATGGCTATGAGGTGATCGATGTAGCCGGACAGCACATCTACCCGGGCCTGATCCAGCCGAACACACAGCTGGGCCTGAACGAGATCGAAAGTGTGCGCGCCACACTCGATATGCGTGAAGTAGGCCAGTTGAACCCGAACGTGCGCGCTGTGGTCGCCTACAACACGGATTCGGATATCATCCCGACCATCCGCGCCAACGGTGTGCTGCTGACGCAGGTAACGCCTGTAGGCGGAACGGTATCCGGTTCTTCTTCTATTGTGCACCTGGATGCCTGGAACTGGGAGGACGCTATTTTGAAGGCTGATGAAGGCATACACCTGAACTGGCCAAACATGCTCATCCAGACAGGCGGTACACCAGACCCAAGACTAGCCAACTTCAAACAGCAGCGGGAGCAGGCCCTGATAGACCTGTCGCAGCTTCTGCAGGATGCGGCGGTTTATAAGTCAGCCAAAAATGAGAAAGAGAACCTGAAGCTGTCTTCAATGGCGGGCTTGTTTGACGGCTCCAAGAAGCTCTACATTCATGCCAATTATGGCAAGGAGATCATCGAGAGCGTGAACTTCGTGAAGCAGCATGGCATAAAGGACATCGTGATCGTGGGCGCAACGGATGCCGTCGCGGTAGCTGATTTCCTGAAAGCGAACAACATCGCTGTGATCTACTCGGGTGTGCACGCACTTCCTTCCCGCTCGGATGAGGATGTAGACATGCCCTACAAGGCGCCCCACCTGTTGCACAAAGCCGGTATCACGTTCGCCCTGGACTATGACCTGAGCACACACGGTATCCGTAACCTGCCCTTCATTGCCGGTACTGCCGTAGCACACGGTCTGGATAAGGAGCAAGCGCTGGCTGCCATCACGCTGAATACTGCTAAAATTCTGGGTATAGACAAGCAGGTTGGTTCTGTGGAAGTAGGCAAAGATGCGACCATTGTAGTTTCTTCAGGCGACCTCCTCGACATGCGCACCAACAACGTAACGCACGCTTTCATACAGGGACGCAAGGTAGACCTGAACAACAAGCAGAAGTACTTGTATGACAAGTTCCAGAACAAGTATAACGCAGAGAACCCCAAAGTGGAAGGCCCGAAAGCCTCGAACTAAGATTTTTACTTACTCACCTTAGACTAAAAAGCGTTGCCCGAATGGGCAGCGCTTTTTTTTTATCGCTATGTTATTCCTCTAGCTACTGTCATTTCGAACACCAGTAAGTAATTCGGTACATAGCTTTAGCTGGGACTTTCGCTTGAGGGTAACAAGCTTTTTATTCTTTGTAACCACCTTTCCGAAGCCTCTATACCTACCGTTTCATAGCTTCTTTTGGAGCGCTCTAAGCCGCGAGGCATCATCCTTTGGCCTCGCGCTGTGTATCTTTCCTTTGCTCCTGCGTCGCAATGCCTGCGGCACCGGAAACCTA
>NZ_JSYF01000464.1:0-5028 GCF_054824225.1 Pontibacter sp. HJ8 | reverse complement strand
CCGGATCCAACCACCCCTGCCCCTCCTTGTTTAAGGCGGGGAGCCTGCTGTTCCTGCAGGAAAGTTATAGGCGTTGTAGCTGCCGTTCCCTGTAGGTGCACGATTGTCATCCCCCTGCCCCCCTTCCAAGGGGGACTTGCTACCACTACTAATAACTAGGTATAAGCCATGTAGCAGCAGGTATAGATGCTAGGTATAGCGGACAGGTATAGCAAGACTAACTTACAACTGAAGCGACAAAGCAACGGTTTGAGCCAAGTGCAACAGTGACGATTTTGTGTTTGAGCGTTCAGCGAGTTTAAAAGCGTCTTGATTCTTTTGCTTACTTTTCTCATCAAGGAGAAAAGTGAGGCCCCGCCGGCCAGGCGAAGCGATGAAACAACTCAAGTTAAAGCGTGATGAAGTCACCGCTACACAGCAAAGCAGGATATGTGCTGCAAGCTCGCAATAACTATATGCCAAGGTATAGACCATTAAAAGCTATACCTTTACATGGGCCAGAGGCCCCACTGTAGCAGACACGAGCGAAGACGCTCGCGCCAGCAGGCAGAAGAAAAATTGAACCTTCCAAGACATAAAAAAAGCCTGCCTCATCAGAGGCAGGCTTTCACTAGTAGATATTTTGACATTAGGCAGCAGCTGACTGACCGTCTTCACGATCTTCGATCACTTTCTTTAGTTTTTCGATCGCCTGCGCCGCACGCTCCTCGTCAAATCTGTTGATGTTGAGTAACATCTTTGTTTTCTCCTGACGTGTGATGACCGGATTGTTCAGCAGACGGATGATCTCTTCCTTTTGCTTGGCAGAAGCATAACGTACACCGGCTGCCGGTTCAGTTTCAGCCACCGTTGCCTCAGCAGCAGCTGCCGCCGGCGCAGCTTTCATGGTAGCCTTCTTCTCAGTTGGTACCGCCACTTTCTTGGCCGGCTCATTGCCCGCATAATCCATTTCCTCCACAGGAGTAGGCTCGTAACCAGCCGCACGGATGATCCAGGCGAGAATATTGCGATAGGCTTTGCCAATGGCGCGTGTCTGTGCCATAGAGGCAATCGCAAACTCCTGGTAGTACTTCTTGCCCTGCTCTTTGTTAGAGCAGATGGCAAAGCCTGCCCCCACTACCTGCTGACTACGCAGATCCAGTAGGTTTACCTTCGCCTGGTACTTGATCTCCTCATCGGTGCTGATGTTCACGACATGCTCCACTACCGGCAGTATACCGAGACGGTAACCCGCATACTGCCAGCCTTCCACGTTCACGTATTCTTTGCCTTGTATATTCTGGTATAATCTGTTCTCTTTTATAAACTTAGCCAGATCAACAGCTAAGTGAAGCGTCTCGTCCGATTTGGCTATATCATAGCTTTCGACTTTCGGCCTCTTTTCCACTTTTGTCTCTTTATCTGATTGACTCATATCTCGTTAGCTTTCATGGTTTAGTACATATATCAAACACAACCGCTCTCCAAATGGTGCAAAAAAATAAAAAAAATATGCATTATAAGTCATTGTAAATCAATAACTTGTAAATTATTTTCACACCTTGGACACATCCCTCTTTCCTGCCTTCGGAATTACTCCTCAAAAGCAGCAGGGGGGATATAGAATACGTAAAAAATACAAAAAAGGACCAGGGAAAGTATAACAGAAAGAAAAGAAGAGAACACCTGCTCAGGAGGAACAGGCATTATAATTTAGCAAAGAAAGAAGATTATTGCAATGCTTCCTGCACGATCAGGCCGTCTTTCATTACCAGTGTACGGTCGGCCATCGTAGCCAGCTGCTCGTTGTGCGTCACGATCACAAATGTCTGGTTAAACTCCCGGCGCAGTTTGAAGAAGATCTCATGCAGTTCCTGGGCGTTATGCGAATCCAGGTTACCGCTGGGCTCATCTGCAAAAATGATACGGGGCGAATTGACAAGGGCACGTGCCACCGCTGTGCGTTGCTGCTCTCCGCCTGAAAGTTCCGAAGGCTTGTGATGCATGCGGTGCGAGAGGTTGAGCATACTCAGCAGGTTAGCGGCCTGTTCGCGGACTTCTTTTTCGGGGCGACCGGCCAGATAACCCGGCAAACTGACATTTTCGAGGGCTGTGAACTCCGGTAGCAGGTTGTGAAACTGGAAGATAAAGCCGATGTGCCTGTTGCGGAAGCGAGCCAGATCCGTGCCGTTCATGCGGGAGATATTCTTACCATCAAAGAGCACTTCACCTGTATCGGTAGAGTCCAGTGTGCCTAAAATGTGCAGCAACGTACTTTTACCGGCACCTGAGGCACCCACGATGGAAACCACCTCTCCTGCATGGATGAGGAGGTCGATGCCTTTGAGAACTTCTAATGAACCGTATTTCTTAT
This sequence comes from Pontibacter sp. HJ8, assembly GCF_054824225.1. NCBI lineage: Bacteria > Pseudomonadati > Bacteroidota > Cytophagia > Cytophagales > Hymenobacteraceae > Pontibacter > Pontibacter sp. HJ8. Next base: position 2,675 of record NZ_JSYF01000464.1, on the reverse strand, counting down.
GGATGTTAACTACCTGCAGCACGAGTTGGCAATGATGTATGTGTTGGCGATTACCTTCAACAAAAGGTCTGCCAAAGCTACAAAACAAACACTATAAAGTGGCACCTCGCCATCAAATTTTCAGGAACTCCCTCTCCGGGAATAATATCCGGCTATACTGTGGCTTCTGTTGTGGCCTCGCTTGCCTCTTCTACAGTGCCTGCCTCCGGTGTTTTTTCCAGTACATCCTTCACATACAGCTCTTTTACGAGCACCAGCAGCACAGCCAGTATAGGGGCGGCCATCAACAGCCCAAGGCCACCTACCAGTATACCCAGTAACACCTGGAAAAAAAGCAGCAAAGCAGGCGGCAAGTTAACTGTCTTCTGAAAGATGATCGGTGTGATCAAATACGTTTCCACCATCTGGATAGAACCATACACAAGGATGACCAGCAGCGCCATGTCTGGCCCGATGGTGAAGCCAATCAGTACGGCAGGTATGCCAGCCAGCCAGGGACCTATGTTGGGTATGAAAGCCAGGAAGAAGGAAATAAGCCCCAGTGCAAAGGCTAAAGGCAATCCTATAAAGGAATAAGCGATAGCCGTACTCACACCAATGATGGCCATGGCAGACAGCATACCGAGCAACCACATTTTGAGTGTAGTATAACATTGGTGAAGTACCTCGAGGACGCGCGTACGCTTACGCTCCGGAAAAAGCTTTGTAAAACCATGTGTATACAGCGTGGGGTTTGAGGCAAAAAACAAGGCTGTGATGATCACAATAAACAAGTCGGTCAGGAAACTGAGTGTGGAGGAGAACACGCCGGTAAGCTTCGACAACATTTCTTTTTGCTCGGGCAGCATGTTGTTATAATCCTCCGGAATTTTCTCTACCAGCTTGCGCCCCCAGTTGTATTGTCCAAGCCATTCTTGGAGTCTGGTCAGGGCTTGCGGGAGTGATTTGCGCATCTCGTCCACCTGGTCTGAGATAGTAGGCGCTACCAGCAGGAAGGAACCGATCAGAAGCCCGAAAACAAGCAGGCTCACCAGCAGCAGGCTAAGTCCACGCTTCAGGTGCAGGTAATGCACGACCCAATCCGTCAGGCCGCAGAAAAGCACGGAAAGCAGTATCCCCGCAAAAACCAGTAAGAAAAAATACGAGGCCTGTGCCAACAGGTAAAACCCTGAGACAAAGAGCAGCACGATGAAGGCAGCAATGGCTACCCGTCCTGCAAATGTGTATTCATGCTCCATAAGCTTTTATATAGTAAAGAAGAAATCGGTGGACCACTACCTATACGTACTGCCATTGCAGCCCTACCGTTACCAGACCAGCCTGTCAGAGCGCTTTGCTCTATAGCAGAAAGACTTTTAGGAGTTGCTGATTCTGGCGTCGGAACAGGAATATTTTAAAAAGGCTTTGCTTGAATTTAAGGGGATAAAGGCTTACTTTCGTGCGTCCATTAAAACTGAAAGCATGAACATACACGAATATCAGGGTAAAGACATACTAAAAAGCTATGGCGTCCGCATACAGGAAGGCATCGTAGCTGAAACGCCGGACCAGGCTGTTAAAGCTGCCATGAAACTGACCGAAGAAACCGGTACAGGCTGGCATGTGATCAAAGCACAGATCCATGCGGGTGGCCGTGGTAAAGGTGGTGGCGTAAAGCTGGCTAAGAACCTGGATCAGGTAAAGCAGATTGCAAGTGAAATCCTGGGCATGACCCTGGTCACGCACCAGACAGGCCCTGAAGGCAAACTGGTACGCAAGGTGCTAGTAGCACAGGACGTTTACTATCCAGGCGAATCCGATCCGAAAGAGTTCTACCTGAGCATCCTGCTCGACCGCGCAACGGGCCGTAACGTGATCATGGCATCTACTGAAGGTGGTATGGACATCGAGGAAGTAGCAGAACATACTCCTGAAAAGATCATCAAAGAGTGGATCGACCCGGCTGTTGGTCTGCAAGGTTTCCAGGCTCGAAAAGTTGCTTTTGCTTTCGGACTGGAAGGTGAGGCTTTCAAAGAAATGGTAAAATTCATTACCAACCTGTACAGAGCGTATGTAGAGACCGACGCTTCCATGTTCGAGATCAACCCTGTACTGAAAACTTCTGACAACAAAATACTGGCCGTAGACGCGAAGGTAGACTTGGACGACAACGCCCTGTTCCGTCACAAGAACCTGGCTGCCCTGCGCGACCTGAACGAAGAAGATCCGCTGGAAGTTGAAGCCAGCCTGTCTAACCTGAACTATGTGAAGCTGGACGGCAACGTAGGCTGCATGGTAAACGGTGCCGGCCTTGCGATGGCAACAATGGATATCATCAAGCTTTCCGGTGGCGAGCCTGCTAACTTCCTGGACGTAGGGGGTGGGGCAAACGCACAGACCGTTGAAGCTGGTTTCCGCATCATCCTGAAGGACCCGAACGTGAAGGCCATCCTGATCAATATCTTTGGCGGTATCGTACGTTGCGACCGTGTTGCCAATGGTGTGGTAGAAGCGTATAAGAACATCGGTGATATCCGTGTTCCGATCATCGTTCGTCTGCAAGGTACAAACGCAGAAGAAGGTGCCCGCATCATAGATGAGTCCGGCCTGAAGGTATACTCTGCCGTAGCTCTGAAAGAAGCTGCTGAAAAAGTAGAACAGGTATTGGCACAGGTTTAATCCGATACCATTATAAA
>NZ_JSYF01000463.1:0-1626 GCF_054824225.1 Pontibacter sp. HJ8 | reverse complement strand
CTATACCTGCAGGTATAGCCTTCTTTGTTTAAGTTACTTTCCTGCGCTTCTTTCTATCTCCCGCAGGTTTTCCATTTTCTTGTTTCTAAGGAAGCCGTTGATGTCCTCGAAGTGCTCGCGTATACGCTTGTTACCGAACTCAAACACCTTATCGGCCAGTCCATCCAGGAAGTCGCGGTCGTGGGATACCAGGATGAGCGTACCGTCAAAGGCCTTCAGTGCATCTTTCAGGATGTCCTTGGTTTTGATGTCGAGGTGGTTGGTCGGTTCATCGAGTATGAGCAGGTTGACCGGCTGCAGCAACAGCTTGATCATCGCCAGTCGCGTTTTCTCTCCACCCGAAAGCACTTTCACCTTCTTTTCGATGGTATCGCCGCTGAACATGAAGGCACCCAAGAGGTCCTTCACACGGGTGCGTACATCACCGATCGCGATCTCATCAATGGTCTGGAATACGGTCAGGTTTTCGTCCAGCAGGGAGGCCTGGTTCTGGGCAAAGTAACCGATCATGCAGTTGTGGCCCAATTGCAGCGTGCCATCAAAATCGATCTCGCCCATTATGGCTTTCACCAGCGTAGATTTACCCTCGCCGTTCTTGCCCACAAAAGCTATTTTCTCGCCCCGGTTGATCGTCAGGGACGCATCGCTGAATACCGTATGATCGCCATATTTCTTGGTAAGACCCTCCACGATGACCGGGTAGTTGCCGGAGCGCGGGGCAGGCGGGAATTTCAGGTTCAGGGCAGACGTATCCACTTCGTCCACTTCCACGATCTCCATTTTCTCCAGCATCTTCACGCGCGACTGCACCTGCAGGGTTTTCGAATAAGTGCCTTTGAACCGGTCGATGAAAGCCTGAATATCGGCCATCTCCTTTTGCTGGTCGTCGAACTGCTTTTGCTGCTGCTCGCGGCGTTCTTTGCGCAGTTGCAGGTATTGGCTGTAGGTTACTTTGTAATCGTAGATACGACCCATCGTCACTTCGATGGTGCGGTTGGTGATGTTGTCCACAAAGGTCTTGTCGTGTGAGATCACGATCACAGCCTTGGCATTGTTCACCAGGAAATCTTCCAGCCACTGAATGGATTCGATGTCGAGGTGGTTGGTAGGCTCATCGAGCAGAATAAGGTCCGGTTGCTGTAACAGGATCTTGGCCAGCTCGATGCGCATGCGCCAGCCACCGCTGAACTCCCGGGTCGGCCGCGCGAAGTCTTCTCTTGAAAAGCCCAGGCCTTTCAGCGTTTTCTCTACTTCTGCATCGAAGTTGATCTCTTCGATAGAATAGTATTTCTCGCCCAGCTCCGATACCTGCTCGATGATCTTGTAATATTCATCCGAGTCATAGTCGGTGCGGGTTTCGAGTTGGGCGTTGAGCTCATCCATCTGCTTTTTCATGTTCAGCACTTTGGCAAAGGCCTTGGAGGCCTCCTCAAACACGGTGCAGTTGTCTTCGGTGAGCAGGTGCTGCGGCAGGTAGGCGATCACAGCCTCTTTGGGTGCCGACACTTTTCCCCGGGTGGGTTTATTTTCTCCGGCAATGATTTTGAGCAGGGTAGATTTTCCTGCCCCGTTTTTACCCATCAGGGCTATCCGGTCATCTTCATTGATGTTGAAAGAAACATTGCT
>NZ_JSYF01000462.1:0-1393 GCF_054824225.1 Pontibacter sp. HJ8 | reverse complement strand
AAGGCGGAGCAGTTTTATGTGCTGCTAAACAAAGAGCACTTCGTGCTGACAGAAGTTAAAGGCTTTAAACGGGAAGGTGAACAAGGCCAAACGAAACTCCTCGATATTGCGAAGCCGCAAAGCAAGGTATTTGGCTCACTCTGGGAAAAACACCACATTGGCGATGTGGTAGAGGATATAAACCATTATGCCGAAAGGGCGACCAGTGCACTAAATTGGGTGAAAGGGAAACTGGGCTCCGATTAGGGAGAAGGGTTTTCCTACCATTTTCTTTTCGGCTAAAGCTGATTTACCATTTCTGTAGCAGGAGCCATCCTGTTCTGCACAGCAGCAGGCAGGTGCTAGATTGTATAAAGGGTTGCAACAGCCACAATAGTGCCACTTAGCAGCATCAGGAAGCTATAAGCAAAAGACAACAGGAAGAACTTATAAATCGTGCGCCTGCGCGAGCTCCCGTAAATGTTACGCATAGACCTGTAGATGTACCACAGCACGACTATAAAACCAAAGAACTGTATCCCGTCTTCAAAAAATGGCAGTAGCCAGCTTAACACGATCAGGATAGAGGCAAAAAGGAAGAGAAAGGAGTGCACATGGATCGAATAGACCAGGTGTTCCACATAGTACTTGGTTGGCCTGCGGTTTACGAGCTTCAGGATAAGCGCAAATAAGGGAAGCAGGATGAACATCATTTTCGGCAGATGGCTCACCAGCTTATTTTTGAAAAGCTCACTGCTCAGGTCATCATCCATTACCTTCCGGATCTTAGTCTGCAGCGAGTGAACGACTACATTCTCATCGGCTTTCGAATCGGTACTCTTTTTAGCTGCTTGTTTGGCATCGGGTTCCGTCGCTGCAGGGTTCGTAAAAACAACCACGCCTTTCTGTTCGCCTGCGCTGTCTGAGATCGCCTGTGCGTTCTGGAGTACGGAATAGGTATACGCTCCTGCTTTTTCAGATACGGCATTGCCAACAATTTCTTTTGCTTTCTCGGCCTCTGCTTGGGTTAACGTGTTCTCCCCGGTAACATTCTCCTCCAGTATGTCTTTCTTGTTGCTGTTGGAATTAGCCGTGAAAAGGAAAAAGAACAAGATACTGATGAAGATATACAGGCTGATCGGGTTCAGGTGCGATGCACGCCTGCCGGCAAAATATTCTTTTGTCAGAAATCCCGGTTTTGTGAAGAGCGGTACCAGGCTGCTGAAGAACTTCGACTCGAAATGAAAGTAATGGCCTATGCTGTGAACGGCCATGTGCAGAAAATCTTCCTTCAGTTCCAGGTTTTCCTGTCCACAGGTGGAGCAAAATTTATCGGAAACTGTTGTGCCGCAGTTCAGGCAGCTTTTATCGGAGCGGTAATGTTTTTTCATAATGGCTACAGCCTTGCATAGCT
>NZ_JSYF01000054.1:0-6309 GCF_054824225.1 Pontibacter sp. HJ8 | reverse complement strand
ACTGGGTGATGTTCCTGCTGCTGAATGCGGCCATAGCTTTTATCATCCCGATTATGCAGGTCACCAACAACGACATCGAGACGCACTCTTATACCTATATGTTTGCTTTCGTGAACATGATTTACAGTCTGATTCTTTTCTTTCTATTCTCCATCCTATTCAAAAGAGGCTCCGTGCAGGCATGGACAACTCCTATGAAATGGCCTAATAAAAAATAACTATGGCAAAGCTTTTTGTATTCGGTATCGGCGGCACCGGCTCACGCGTTATTCGCTCGCTGGTAATGCTGATGGCCGCTGGTGTCAAGATCCAGAACTGTGATAAAATCGTACCCATCATCATCGACCCCGACACACAGAACGGGGACATGAACCGGACGGTAGAACTGCTCAAAACTTACAAGCATATACACGATGGCCTGGGCCGCCGCGACGAAGGATTCTTTCATACCGACATCAGCACCTTGTCCAGCATAGCCGGTGATGGTACTGCCAAGATCCGGGACAGCTTCGTGTATGACTTCGGAGGGATCAACAAGCCCTTCAAAGACCATGTCGGCTACAACCAACTGGACGTAGAAAGCCAGGCGCTCATTGACCTGCTGTTCACGCCTGAGAACATGAACAACAGCCTGGATGTAGGCTTCCGCGGCAGCCCGAACGTCGGCAGTGTGGTTCTTAACGAGATCATCGATTCCCCGGAGATGCGCTTCTTTGCGTCCAATTTCCAGGCAGGCGACAGGATTTTCTTTGTGAGCTCGATCTTCGGAGGAACAGGGGCAGCCGGATTCCCGCTGCTGCTCAAGAACTTCAAGGATGGCCGCACCACCTTGCCCAATGCGGCCAGCCTGAACAGTGCCTTGACCGGTGCGATGGTGGTGCTGCCGTACTTCTCGCTGGAACAACCTGCTCAGGGAGTGGAGGCTGATTTTATCGATTCCAATACCTTTACCACCAAAGCAAAAGACGCCCTGTCCTATTACCAGAATCACCTGAATGGGGTGAATGCCGTGTACTACATGGGTGATACGCCGGACAAACCGATGGAGAACAACCCGGGGCGGGCCAGCCAGAAGAACGATGCCCACCTGGTCGAGTTGCTGAGTGCCCTGGCCATCGTGGATTTCATGGATTACTCTGACAATGAGCTTTCGGGCAACGAAGTATACCACGAGTATGGCCTGCGGGAGGATGTGAGCGAGGTACAGTTTGCCCATCTCGATGCTGAAACCCGGGAGCGGATTGCCACCCAGCTCATCCGTTTCCATTATTTTGAGCGTTATTATACCATGCACCTGCCCGGCGACGCGCAGGCAGCCTATGCCAAAGGAGTGGACCTGACCAGTGCCATCCGCAACGATGCGGTATTCAAGGAGCTGAACAAGTTCCTGACGCATCCGGAATTCGGCTACCAGTCCTGGTTGCGGGAGTTGAGCCGCAAAGAAAGAACCTTTGCTGCCCTCAACCTGAACGAGACTGACTTCAACCGGATGGTAACGGATAAACAGATCGAGACCGGCTTCCTCAACAAAGGCATCAACCAGGGAGCCTTCGTGAAAGAGCTCAACCGTGCTTCCGAATCCATCTCTGAACGCAACGCTTTCAAGGCAACCATCAAAGCCTTTGAAACAGCAACGGACAGGCTGGTGGAGGAGAAACTCAAGTATAGTTAAGAGAAATAAATAGCGCGAGCCTCTTGGCTCGTGTTTATTATAGTGAGGCCTCCGGCCGCTTTGCACAGAATAATAGGGCCAGAGGCCCCGCTATAGTTAGACACGAGCGTGGGCGCTCGCGCCATATATGGCAAACATACCTTAAAACAAACGAAACAACATGCCGAAAGTACTTCGTCTTCATAAAACCGGGTCTAACGTGGAAGGCTGGGCAAAAACCAGCCAGATCACCAGCACCGAGATTAAAGATATAACCGATGGCGCCGGTGGCAGAGCCGTTAAGATCAACGCTTCCATCCCGACCCCATTTGCCCGCATGCACCTCTTCGAAACTGCTTTCGACTTCGTGAAGCAGGGGGTGACAGGCTCCAATAACAACAGCATTTACCACAAGTTCGTGACACACTTCTGGGACCTGTGGGAGCTGCTCTACAACTACCAGAGCTATGCGCAGGCCGGGAACAAGATCATCGTCAGGCGCTGGAACAAGCACCAGCAGCTAAGTGCAATGCAGTCCAACCCGAACACCAGCCTGCTGGGCCGCACGCTGGAGCTGTTCATGAACGACAGCCGCTTTCAAGGTATAGAAGATATCTTCCTGTTCTTCTTCGAATCAACTAACAGCAGGGGAGAGCGGCAGATGCAGCTGATCGGCGGTACTTCGCCGCTGACCTTCCTGTTCGTGTCGCCTAATGTGCAGCCGTTGGGTATAAACCGTGCCCAGAATATCGGTACCTACTTTGACCACAACTATGTGGCCCTGAACGACCGGGAACGTGATTTCAAGGAGTATGTGCACAAGCTGTTCGTGTCTAATCCCGCCTTTATACAGGCCTTCCCGGCGGTATACAATTCCCTGGATGAAAGCCTGCTCCGCAACATCAGCATGTCCGGTGCAGTGGGTCAGAATGCCATTGCCTCGGAATACCTGCAGCTCGTAGATTACCAGCAGAACCCGGTGCATGTGGGGCATCTGAATTTCCTGGTGAAGAAAGACCAGACGGCTGTGACCAGCAGCGACCTGTTCATCCGTCCGACGCATTCCGGCTTTACTGGAGAGCGACCGATCGTGCTGAAGCCGGATCTGCGACTGGCACCCAATATCAAGTATGTCAACAACCTGGCCTGGCCTCCGAATACTACCGTGGGTTACTCCGACGAGAAGGCATTGGCGAACCGTTCGCTGCCAGGCGTAGGCTTCAATTACCCATACCTGACCATCAACGACCTGCTGCAGGAAACGATCGTGCAGGTGCCGTACGAGGTGAACACAGACAGATTCTACAGCGGCACCGTGGTACATCAGCCGGGCGTAACGGATAAGACATTCAACTACCTGCTGCCGATCACCAGCCTGTACTTTGATTTCTTCACGCCGGAGGATCTGGCCAACCACCTGACCTTCCACATCGATGTGAATCATGTGCGGGTGACCCTGCAGATTCCCACCGAAAAAGGAAATGTGGTATACGAGCGCAGCTACTACGACAACCCGCTCAACTCAAAAGATGCGCACGGCAATGCTATACCTGAAAAAGGGCATATCCTGAAGTCGAAGATCGGTCTGGGCGTATTCCCTTTTTATAAGTTCACGGATGCGGCCCAGTACAATGACTTCTATAAAGTGATGCTGGTGGATGAGGACATCGATCCGCTGCTGGTGAACAAGAACCACTCGCTTGCCTTCTATGCAGGCGGCAAATTACTCGAAGCAGGAGGCGGCATCATTTCGGCTTCGGCACACCGCCGCACTAAGAAGAGCAACAGCAGCGCCGGCAGCACCTACTACGAGATCAAAGGCACACACTTCGACTTTGCGGAGTTCACGCACATGGGGGTTGACTTCACGGGCAAAGCCCTGATCGTACCGAAATTCCAGGAAGTGCAGCAGGGTATACACAATTTCACCTTTGCCATTGACTTCGGTACTTCCAACACGCACATCGCCTATACCTCCGGCGCGAACCAGCCGCCACGGGAGTTTACCATCACGGCAAACGACCTGCAACTGGTGATGCTCAACAAGGCATCCGATGATCCGGCTCTGACCGATTACCAGCGTTTCCACAAGCGTGGCTTCGGTAGATTGTTTGCCGTAGAGACCTTGCTGAAGCGCGAGTTTATACCGTTGATCATCGGCTCCGGGGGCTCGCTGTATTCTTTCCCAACCCGGACAGCTACCTGTGAGTCTATCGATTTTGAAAACCAGATACCGAACCTGTTTGGCAACATCAACATCGGTTTCTCCATCAACACAGAAGGCACGCACCAGGAGCAGTACAAGCAAACGTACCATACCGACCTGAAGTGGAGCGAGACGCTGACCAACACCGGCAAGCGTCGCATCGAAGCCTTCTTCACCGAGATCATGCTGCTCATCAAGAACAAGGTGGTGCTCAACAACGGCAACGTAGCCGCTACGAAGATCGTGTGGTTTGCGCCTCTGAGCTTCGATGAATATTCACGCAACATGTTCCAGAACGTATGGGATGGCGTGTACAACAGTGTATTCAAGAACGGCAGAACGACAGCTTGCATCACAGAGTCGGTGGCACCATTCTACTTCCTGTCCCGCACCGGCGCTGTGGTACCCAGCCAGGATGAGAACCTGATCAACGTGGATATTGGCGGTGGTACGACGGACGTATTGCTGTTCACCAACCGCAAGCCCTCGCATAGCTCTTCTTTCCGCTTTGCCGGCAACGACCTGTGGGGCGACGGTTTTGCTACGGTGAAGACCAGCAAAGACAATGGCCTGCTGCAGTATGGCGTGGACCATGTGCTGCGCATACCGCTGACCGAAGAGGGAAGGGAATACCGCAAGTTCCTCGAAACAGCGTTGGACAACCCGGATTTCAACTCAGCCGATATCAGCTCTTTGCTCTTCAGCTACGACAAGGAACTGCAGTACAGTTCCCAGTTGCTGCAGGCCCGCCAGCTGCGCCTGCTGTTCTACCTGCACTTTGGTTCGCTGATGTATCACCTGGCACAGCTCGTGCAACAGCTCGATGTGAAGGTACCGCGCTATATCTCCTTCAGTGGGCGCGGCAGCTTGTATATCAAGTTGCTGAGCGCGGGAAATAATTTGTCGAACGTAGAGCGCTTTGCCAAAGCCATCTTCCACAAGGTGACCGGGCAGGAGCCGCCGGCTAATTTCAAGCTGGTATTGGTCGACAATCCGAAGCAGGTAACGGCCAATGGCGGTGCCATGGCGCTGGAAGGAGCTGACCTCAACGACCTGACCAACATTCCGATCCTGCATCCGACGGGCTCTGCCAACAGCGAAGATGCGCTGACGCCGGTCACCAAAACAGAGATCACCAGCGTACTGCGCCAAGAGGTGATGGACAACGTCATGGCCTGCCTCGAACTGCTGCTCGACGATCCGGACGTGTCGCCGCTTATGCGCTCCATGGGCGTGGAAGTAGACCCAAGACGTGTACTGGATTTTATGAAAGTTAACATACAGGATAGCTATACCATGGTGCTGGAAGATACCGTACGGGGTCTGACAGACAGGGAGAAGCTTCACGAAACCATGTTCTTTATGCCATTGAAGCAATCGCTATACCTGCTGTCCAAAGAACTGTACCAGCAGCAGGCACAGGTAAGCAGCATGGCCTAAAGGATGTGAATGTACCGCTAATGGGATTGACCACCCCTGTTCCGAAGAGGGGCAGGGGTGGTTTGATTCGGTAAAGGCTGGTCAAATGCAGTAAGCAAAACTACTTCCAAAAAAACCAGTATCTTTCACCTCCAAAACATCAACATAAATTCTATTTAGAAGAAACAGCATTGAACATGGATTATTTAGCAATCATACTTAGCGTTATCGCACTGGCAGCAGCTGGATTTGCCTTTCTGAGAGCCAGCAGCTCCCATCGTATCCTGGTAAAACGGATCGAAACGCTGAAGGAAAAAAACAGCATCCTGGATGCAAAACTCAGAAAGCTGGAAGGCTCCGGTGGCAAAAGCAACCGCCCGGCCAATGAACCGGGTGAGTCAGGACGCAGAAACCAGCCCCGGCACGAAAGGCAGGAGCAGCAGCATGAGCCGCGTCACGAACAACGGAACGAGCAACGCCAGGAACAGCGCCACGAACAGCGTGAGCCGCGTGAGCAGCGCCAGAAGCAAAGAGAGAGACAGCCGCAGCAGTCGCAAGCCCAGCAGCAACTGCAGGACCCGCAACAGCCTGGCCAACCCAAAAAGAGAAGGGAAAACAGAAGACGCAACGAACCTATGGAAAGAAACAACTATGACGAGATCGGCAGAGAAAATACGGAACGTGTCTCTGCTCCGATCAACCTGGAAATTGCCGGTGGCGATCTGCTGGCCGAACTGGAGTATGCAGCGGTGCACACCCCAACCGAGGCGCCTGCTTCAAACGAAAACTACTCCGGAAAGAAATATACCATTATACCCGAAGATGGGCTTATTCGCCAGCACCAGTTGCAACAACAACCGGATTCGGACAGCTACATAGAAGTGGATGTTCCTGCGCAAGGGAGCAATATCACCAATTACCGGTTCAATCTCTCCGGCAACCAGGCATTCGTTATTTCGCAAGGTATAGACCGCCTCGAAAATGCCTTTTCTTTTGAAAAACCATCGAACCGCAAAGTAAGCCAGGTAGTTTT